>CAZEBV010000087.1:0-9831 GCA_964510695.1 uncultured bacterium | reverse complement strand
ACACCTCGATCGACCCGGCGAACGGCTGGACGACTACCCCCACGAGCTTTCGGGCGGTCAGCAGCAGCGGGCGATGATCGCCCTGGCCCTGGCGGGGGATCCGGACCTGTTGGTGGCCGACGAGCCCACCACGGCCCTCGACGTGACGACCGAACGGAAAATCGTCGAGCTGTTTCGGGAGCTCGCCGACGACGGGCTCAGCGTCCTGATGATTACCCACGACCTTCCGCTCATCGGGGAAGTCAGCGATCGGGTGGCCGTCATGTACAGCGGATACACCGTGGAGTGGGGTCCGAGTGACGTTCTGCTCGAGCGTCCTCACCATCCCTACACCCGGGGCCTGGTGGCCTCTTCCGGCGGGCTCTTCGACCGGGATCGGGACCGCCTTCCCGTGATCGAGGGGGACGTGCCGGACCCGGCTGAACGGCCATCCGGGTGCCCGTTCCACCCCCGCTGCCCCGAGGTCGAGCCGCGCTGCGAGCGTGAGTTCCCGGACGTCGTTCGGCCGGCCTCCGGGGTCGAAACCGCCTGCTGGGCGCGAAAGGCCTGACCGGTGCAGACCGGGATTTTCGCGCCCGACGGAGGGGAAGCCCGTGGGTGACGTGATGCGCACCGTCGATCTGACCAAACGGTTCCCCGTTCGTAGAGGGGTTTTCCGGAGCATCGTCGACCACGAAACGGCGGTGCGGAACGTGACGCTCTCCGTGCCGGACGGGGACGTCCTCGGGGTGGTCGGGGAATCCGGCAGCGGCAAGACGACCCTGGCTCGCCTGCTGCTGCGACTCACGTCCCCGTCGGACGGTCAGATATACTATCGGGGCCGGCGCGTGGACACCTTGAGCCAGCGGGCGTTTCGCTCCTACCGCCGCCGGATCCAGGTCGTTTTTCAGGATCCGATGGAGTCGCTCGATCCCCGTTACCGCGTCGATCAGACGATCGACGAGGGCATGCGCCACCTGACCGACTGGTCCCGGGGCCGCCGTCGGGAACGGATCCGTACGCTGGTGGACCAGATGGGGCTGGGGAAGGACGTCGTGGACAAATATCCTCATCAACTCTCCGGTGGGCAGCGCCAGCGGGTGGGGATCGCCCGGGCTCTGGCCGTCCGACCGGACCTGGTCGTCTGCGACGAACCCACCAGCGCCCTGGACGTGTCGATCCAGGCTCAGATCATAAATTTGCTGCTGGATCTCAAGGAAGAGTATGAGTTATCCTACGTGTTTATTAGCCATGATCTGAATCTGGTGCGGTTCGTGAGCGACCGTGTGGCCGTCATGGAAGCCGGGCGCGTGGTCGAGGAGGGATCGGCAGCACGGGTCTACGAGCGGCCCGAAAGCGAGGCCGCGCGCCGGCTGGTGGAGGCCGCCTCGTCCCGGGTTGGATCGCCGACGGTTCCCTCCTTCGAGTGAATCGCCCGGCGTCCCACCGCGCCGTTCGAATTTCCCCGCCGACCTTCCGGGGTCGGGAACACCGGAGGACACGCATGCACCCGCCGCCTCGGACGTCACGACCGCTGCCCGATTGACGCACCGTTATCACCGTTAACGGGGTGACCCCAAATTAGCTGGATAGAGGACGTCGAACCCGACTGGCCCGACGAACTGCTTCACGAAGCCCTTCCGGACCGCTATGTCCTGCCGGAGGAGCTGGCTTTTTCCGGCCGGATCAAGGCACGGCCCGAGGATTACAACGTCACCGAGATCCTGACCCAGGAGCCAAGCGGCACCGGTCCCAACACGTTCATCCGCCTCGAGAAGCGAAACATAAGCACGCTCGAGGTCATTCATGAACTGGCCGGGTTCCTGGAACGAAAACCCGAGGATTTCTGCGTGGCCGATTACAAGGACCGCCGCTCCGTGGCGATTCAGTGGATGTCTCTTGAGCACCTGGACCCGCGCACGCTGGACCGCTTCAACCACGACCAGATTCGCATCATCAAGGTGACGCGGAACCCCGAGAAGCTCAAGCCGGTCAACCTGGAGGGGAACCGATTTGAGGTGACCGTCCGGGAGGCCGACGATGACGCACTGGAGAAGGCCCGGCGGGGGCTGGACCGTCTGGAGGAGAGGGGGGTTCCCAACTGGTTCGAGGCGTCCTGGTTCGGTTCCAGGCAGGCAAACCACCTTCTCGGATGGGCCCTCGTCACCAAGCAGTGGCAGTGGTTCCTCCGGGAGCTTCTGGATCGACCCGGGGACGAGGAGGGCAAGGCCGTGCGAAAGGCCCGGGAACATGCCGCCCGGGGGGACTGGGAGCAGGCGCTGGAGGGTTTCCCCGACGACTACATCACCGAACGTCAGGCCCTCGAGAGCCTGAACCGCTACCCCGACAACCCCGAACGGGCCGTGGACGTGATCCCGTCGATCCGCCGCCAGCGCTACCTCTCCGCCTTTCAGGCCTTCGCCTTCAACGTGTTCCTGGAGGAGCGGCTGGACTCCTACGACGAGCTGCTGGAGGGGGACGTGGCCTTTATGCACGAGACCGCCGGGTGTTTCCCCGTTATGGATCCGGATGACGAGCAGCCCCGCATGGACCGCTTCGAAATCAGTCCGACCGGTCCCCTGTACGGGGAGAAATTCCTGGGGGCGTCCGAGGAAGTGGGCGAACTGGAGGACGAGGTGCTCGAGCGCTGCGGGCTGACCTACGAGAACTTCCAGCGTTGCCGCTACCCGGTGCAGGGACGCCGGCGTCCCCTCCGGGTGCCCATCGATCAGGTCAGCCTCCAGCGGATCGCGGACGGGGTCGTCGAAATCGGGTTTTTCCTGCCGCGGAACAGCTACGCCACGGTCGTGATGGAGGAGTTTCTTCGCCAGCGCACCCCGGCCACCGTGGTGCCGGTCTGATTGGCATGCTCACCTTCGCGGTGCCCAAGGGCCGCATGCAGTCCACGACCCTGGACTACCTTCGCCGGATCGGCGTCGACCTGTCGGGCTTCGACCCCGACGATCGGGGGTTGATCTACGAGGACCCCGACGAGCGCTTCCGGCTGATCCTCGCCAAACCCCTCGACGTGACCACCTACGTGTCGTACGGGTCGGCCGAGGTGGGGGTGGCGGGCAAGGACGTCATCGAAGAGACCGGAAGCGACCTCTACGAGCCCCTCGATCTCGGGTTCAGCGAGTGTCGACTGGTCGTGGCGGCCCCCGAGGGAGACCCTCCCCGCGAGGAGGAACATCCGCGAGTGGCCACTGAATTTCCAAACATCGCCGAACGGCACTTTGCTCGCAAGGGGGAGAACGTCGAGCTCGTCGAGGTCCACGGCTCGGTCGAGCTGACCCCGCTTATCGGCCTGGCCGGGCGGATCGTCGACATCGTCTCGACCGGCCGGACGCTGCGTGAGAACGGGCTGGTCGAACGGGAAACCGTGCTGGAGTCCAGCGCGCGTCTGATCGTCAACCGGCCCGCCATGAAACTCCACCGCGACGAGGTTCAGCGGCTGATCGAGGACCTTCGTGCCGAGGTGGAGGACGATGCGTCGAATTAACGCCTCGGAATTCCCGCCGACCGCCCGCCATCCGCTGGCCGCGGCCGACGAGGAGGACCGCCGGAGCGTCCGAGAGATCCTGGACGCCGTGCGCGAGCGGGGCTGGGAGGCCGTGGAGACGTATTCGGAGCAATTCGACGATCAGTCCCCGGCCGAGGAGGCGGTGTCTCCCGACGACCTGGACGCCGCCTTCGAGGCGCTGCCGGTAAAACAGCGGGAGGCCCTGGAGTGCGCCCGGGAGAGGATCGAACGGTATCAGCGGGCGTTTCTCCCCCGGTCCGGGACCCTCAGCGACGGCGCCGAAGGTCGGCTCGGACGCATCGTTCGCCCGATGGACACCGTGGGATGCTACGTTCCCGGCGGTCGGGTTCCGCTGCCCTCTACCGTGCTGATGACCGCCCTCGTGGCGCGGGTGGCCGGGGTCGAGGAGGTCGTGCTCTGTTCACCCCCCGTGGACGCGGGTAAACCCCATCCCGTCATTCGAGCCGCCGCCTCCCGCGTCGAGGGGGTCAGCGTTTTCGGGGTGGGGGGCGTTCAGGCGATCGGGGCGATGACTTTCGGAGCCGGACCCGTGCCGGGCGTGGACATGATCGCGGGCCCCGGGAACCTCTACGTGACGCTCGCCAAACGGGAGGTCTTCGGGACGGTGCAGGTGGACATGCTGGCCGGTCCGTCGGAGATAGCGATCCTGGCGGAACCCGGGGTCTCGGAGCCTGATTACATGGCCGCCGATTTGCTCGGCCAGGCCGAACACGATCCCGCCTCGAGGGTTTACCTGCTGTCCCCCGACCCCGATCTGCTGGACACCGTGGCCGGGCGGGTCGAGACGCTTCTGGACGGACACCCCCGCCGCGAGCCGGTGGGGACTTCCCTGGAGCACTCCGCCCTGGTCGACCTCGAGGACCTCGAAGAGGGCGTTGGGTGGATCAATCGCCTGGCCCCCGAGCACCTGGAGCTTCACCTGGAGAACCCCGAGCGCTGGAGCCGGTCCTGCCGGCATGCCGGTGCGATTTTCTGCGGTCCCTACAGCCCCGAGGCCGTGGGGGATTACCTGGCGGGTCCAAGCCACACCCTCCCGACCGGCGGGAGCGCCCGGTTCTTCAGCCCGCTCTCGGCCGCGAGTTTCTGCCGCACGCAGTCCCTGATCGGTCTCGATCGGGCGACCTTCGAGTCGGTTCGGGAGGACGCCCGGACCCTGGCCGAGATGGAATCCCTTCACGCCCACGCCCAGAGCCTGGACGTTCGTTCCTGAAGGAGGTCGACCCCTGGGAGATCTGCTGAGGCCCGAGGTGGCCGAGCGTGCCGGTTACGAGCCGGACGAACGGCCGGCCGACCTCGTCATGGACGCCAACGAGAGTCCCTACGATCTTCCGCCGGAGGTCAAGCGGAACACCTACCGGAAGCTGGAGGGGACCCGATACCATCGCTACCCGGACCCCGAGTCCCGTTCCCGGCGGGGACGGGCCGCCGAATATTTCGAGGTCCCCGCCGATCGGGTCGTGGCGGGCAACGGGAGCGACGAGCTTATCACCTACCTTTTGACCGCCTGCGTCAGCCCGGGTGAAAGGGTGGTCGTGCCCGAGCCGACCTTCAGCATGTACGGCATCCTGGGGCGCCAGCTTCACGCCGAAATTCAAACCGTTCCGCTGGAGAGCGACTGGTCCCTGCCCGAGGCGATCCTCCCGGCGGCCCGCGGCGGTAAAATCGTGTTCCTGGGGTACCCCAACAACCCGACCGGCAACTGCTTCGGGGCGTCCATGATCGAACGGCTTCTCGAGGAAACCGACGCCCTCGTGGTGATGGACGAAGCCTATTTCGAGTTTTCGGGTAAGACCTGGATGGACCGTGTGGGTGAGGAAGAACGGCTGGTCGTGCTTCGGACCATGAGCAAGGCGTTTGGGCTGGCGGGCGTGCGGGTGGGCTTTCTGGTCGGATCCGAACGGGTGGTCGGGGGTGTGAGGACGGTCAAGCTGCCCTACAACCTCAACCGCCTCTCCCGGGTGACCGCCGAGGAGACCCTGGGGGTCCGGGAGAAACTCCTTGACCGGGTTGATATAATCAAGGAAGAGCGGGAGCGGCTTGTGCCGTTCCTTCGGGATCAGGGATTGTCCCCGTTTCCCTCCGAGGCGAACTTCGTGCTCTTCGAACCCCTCGATCCCGACGGGCTCCACGCCCATCTTCTGGAGTCGGGCATTCGGATTCGTGCCTTCTCCGAATCCGAACTGAGCGATTACCTTCGGGTGACCGTGGGGACCCCGGAGGAGAACGAGCGCTTCCGATCCGCGGTCGAGCGGTTCTAACCCGCGGGGGGGCGCCCGGGCGGCCGATCCGACCCCGTCACGTGAGGGAGTGGCTTTGATGCGAGCCTCCATGGTGGAACGTGAGACCGAGGAGACATCGCTTCAGGTCGAGGTCAACCTGGACCAGTTCAACGATCCCGTCGTCGACACCGGGCTGTCCTTCTTCGACCACATGCTGGAACAGATCGGACGGCACGGACGAATGGCCCTCCGGGTCGAGGGAGAGGGGGACCTGGAGGTTGACTCCCACCACCTGGTTGAGGACGCCGGGATCACTTTGGGGCGGGCCCTCGACGATGCCCTGGAGGATCGAAGCGGTGTGCGGCGCTACGCAAGCCTCACCCTGCCCTTCGACGAGACCCTGGTGCGGGCGGCGGTGGACCTGAGCGGTCGAGGAATGTTTCGACACGACCTCGAGGTGGACGGGGACGTCGAGGGGTTTCCCCTGGAGCTGGTTCCGGAGTTCTTCCGGGGGCTGACCCGTGAAGCCGGTCTGACCCTGCACCTGGATCAGCTTTCCCGGGCGTCCGGATCCGTGGATCTCTCCGGACTCGGCCTGGGCAACGTCGAACTGCGAATGGAGCAGGCGACCCCGGACAACCGACATCACGTCGCCGAGGCCACCTTCAAGGCCTTCGCCCGCGTGCTCGGTCGGGCCGTCGAGCGGATCGGCGATGGTGTCCCCTCCACGAAGGGAACCCTGGACGAATGATCGGTCTGCTCGACTACGGCATGGGTAACCTCCGTTCCGTGCAGAAGGCCTTCGAACGGGTGGGCTACGGAGCCCGGGTGGTCGAGACGCCCGGGGGCGTGGAGGCGTCCGACCTGCTGGTCGTCCCGGGGGTCGGTGCGTTCGACCGGGCCGTGGACAACCTCAGGGCACGGGACCTCTGGGAGCCCCTGGAGGAGCATATACGCCGGGACGATCCCTACCTGGGCATCTGCCTCGGCCTCCAGCTTCTGTTCGAGGAAAGCGAGGAGGGGGAGCGCGACGGACTGGGTGTTTACCCCGGGGTGATCCGCCGCTTCCGGGACGTCAGCCCCGTTCCCCACATGGGCTGGAACGACGTCGAGTGGACGGACTCCGGGGGGGCTTTGGCGCCCCCGTCGGGACGCCCCTCCTGTTTTTACTTCGTCCACTCGTATTATCCCCAGCCCGACGACGAATCCTCCGTGGTCGGGTGGACCGAATACGGGGGGCGGTTCCCCTCGGTGTTGATGGATCGGCGCCGCGTGGGGGTGCAGTTCCACCCCGAGAAGAGCCAGCACGCGGGACTTTACCTGCTGGGGGCCGTGTGTGAGCGGTTTGCGGGAGCGATCGCCGGCGCGACCGTCTGACCGGGCCCGCGTTCCCGCGGTGCCCCGGCGGTCGGCCATGTTCCCTTGGAACTGATTCCCGCCATCGACCTCAAGGACGGACGGTGCGTTCGGCTGGTGCAGGGGCGCCGCGACCGGGAGACCCGCTACAGCGACGACCCGCTGGGCGTGGCGCGCCGCTGGGTGGACGGGGGGGGCGAACGGCTTCACATCGTGGACCTGGACGGAGCGTTCGGCGGGGAGTCCCCCAATCGGACGATCGTTCGTGAGCTGCTCGAGGAGGTCCCGGTTCCCTGTCAGGTCGGGGGCGGACTTCGGGACGCCGACACCGTCGAGAGAGTCCTGGAGGCCGGGGCCGACGCCGCCATCATCGGTACCGGCGGAATCCGTGAGCCGGCGCTGCTGCACCGTGCCGTGAATCGCTTCGGGGCCGATTCGATCATCGCCGGGGTGGATTGCCGCCAGGGGCGGGTCATGGTCGAGGGATGGGAGGAGGCGACGGCACGAACGCTTGCGTCGTGGCTGGAACGCCTTGAGGAGCTGGGCGTCGAGCGTATCGTTTACACCGACGTCGAACGGGACGGCACCCAGCAGGGGCCCAATCGACGGGAGCTGCGTCGGGTTCTGGAGGACTCCGCGCTTCGTGTGATCGCGTCGGGTGGGGTGGGTTCCCTCGATCACCTGCAGGAGCTGGCCGGTCTGGACCATCCCCGACTCGAGGGGGTCATCGTGGGGAAGGCCCTCTACGAGGGCACCTTCACCGTCGGGGAGGCCCGTCGGGCCCTGTCATCGTGAGAGCTCGACCGACGAGGATCGGAGGCGGTGTTTGATGCTTCGTAAACGGATCATCCCCTGTCTGGACGTCGACGAGGGAAGGGTGGTCAAGGGGGTTAACTTCCAGGACCTCCGGGACGCGGGGGATCCGGTGGAGGTGGCCCGGCGCTACGACGACCAGGAGGCCGACGAGCTTGTCTTTCTGGACATCACGGCATCGTCGGATCAGCGGGACATCATCCTGCGGACCGTGCGCCGGACCGCCGAGGAAATTTTCATGCCGCTGACGGTGGGTGGGGGCCTTCGGTCCCCGGCGGACATGCGGGACGTGCTGGCGGCCGGGGCCGACAAGACCGCGGTTAACACGGCGGCCGTGGAGGAACCTGCCCTGGTGGGGGAGGCCGCGGACCGGTTCGGGTCGCAGTGCGTGGTGGTGGCGATCGATGGTCAGCGTGAGGACGAGGACCGCTGGGCCGTTTACACCCACGGGGGGAGGAAGCGCCGGGATCGATCGGTGCTTGATTGGGCCCGCGAGGTCGAGGCCCGTGGAGCCGGGGAAATTCTTCTGACGAGCATGGACGCCGACGGTACGCAGGAGGGGTTCGACCTCCCGCTGCTCGAGCGGGTCGCCGCGGCCGTGGACATCCCCGTAATCGCCAGCGGGGGGGCGGGCCGTCCCGAACATTTCGTGAGCGTATTCCGGGAAACGGACGCGTCGGCGGCCCTCGCGGCCTCGGTGTTTCACTACGACCAGCATCCGGTGCCCGAGGTTAAACGGTACTGTCTCGAGCAGGGCATCCCGCTTCGCCCCACCTGGAAGGAGCAGGATACCGATGACGGCTGACCTTCCCGACCGCCTGGACTTCGACGAGGACGGCCTGGTGCCGGCCGTGGCGCAGGACGCCGACACGGGTGAGGTGCGCATGGTCGCGTACGTGAATCGGGAGGCCCTCGAGGAGACCCTCGAGACCGGGTACGCCCACTATTACAGCCGCAGCCGGGAGAGCTTGTGGAAGAAAGGGGAGAGCAGCGGTCACCGGCAGCGAATCCTGGCCGTGCGGGCCGACTGTGACCGGGACACGCTGCTTTACCTCGTGCAGCAGGAGGGGGTGGCCTGCCACACGGGTCAGCGAAACTGCTTCTTCTTCGCCCCGGACGGTGAGGGCGACTGGGAGAAACTGGACGATCCCCTTCCGACCGTGATCCCCGGTGCGGTCCTGGGGGAGCTGGAGCGCGTGGTTGCTGACCGGGACGAGGCCCGTCCGGAGGGTTCCTACACGGTCTCCCTGCTCGACGCCGGCGAGGACCGTGTGCTGGAGAAACTGGGGGAGGAGTGCACCGAACTTCTGATCGCGGCCAAGAACGAAGACCGCGAGGCCGTGGTGGCCGAGGCCGGGGACCTTCTGTATCACCTGTTTGTTCTGCTTCGCCTCGAGGACGTGTCCCTTCGTGACCTGACGGACCTGTTGAACGAACGCCGGACGTGAGGGACGTGCTGACCCCCGACCCCGACGCGGTCGAGGCCTACCTGGCGTCCCACGCTGCGGTTCCGGTCTACCGAACCTACCAGAACGACACGCTGACGCCGGTCTCCGCCTACCTTCGCCTGAGCCAGGGGGCCGACCGGAAGGGAATTCTACTGGAGAGCGTCGAGCGGGGGGAACAGCTCGCCCGCTACTCCTTCGTCGGCGTTCAGCCCCGAAGTGAAGTACTCGTAACGGAGGACGGTGTCGAGTTCGATGGTTCCCCGGTGTCAGCCGAGGACCCGTTCCGTGCGATCGACGAGCTGAGTGCCGGCTGGACCGCGCCTTCCCCCGAGGGGCTTCCGGGGTTCACGGGGGGACTGGTGGGGTACCTCGGCTACGAGATGGTTCGCCACGTCGAGCCCTCGGTGGACGTTCCCTCCCCCGAGCCCGACGACCCGTTCCCCGACATGCACCTTTACCTGATGGACCAGCT
>CAZEBV010000086.1:0-10067 GCA_964510695.1 uncultured bacterium | reverse complement strand
CCGACCTCTACGCCGAGGACAACAACCCTTCCTGCGGCGACGAGCTTCAGGTGGAAATCGACCTCGACGAGGACGAGAAGACCGTCCAGGACGTGCGTTTCTCCGGTCAGGGATGTGCCATCTCGATGGCGTCCGGCAGCCTGATGTCCGACCGCATCGCGGGTCAGTCACTTGACAGCGTGCGAGATCTGCGGGAAAAATTTAAGGCGATGCTCACGTCGGACGATGCTGATGAGGACCTCGAGGACGAGCTGGGCGACCTCGTTTCGCTGAAGGGTGTCATCAAATTCCCCATTCGCGTCAAGTGCGCCAACCTCGCCTGGAACACCCTGGGGAAGGCCCTGGAGGCCTACGAGGAGCAGGGAATCCCGGTTCGCGTCGTCCAGAACGACTGACGCCCCCCTCACTTCAGCGACCGGACTGAACCGCGATGTTCCTCCCGTCCCCCCGGCTTCAGCCCGAATGGTTCGAGAACTTCCGCTACTGGGTCTTCGACACGATCGACGCCACCGGGGCGTTCCTCTACAGCATCAACCGGACGCAGTACCTGCTTCTGTTCATCGGCTTCTGGCTCTTCGTCTTCAGCTACCTGATGCGCCAGTTCCCCCGCCTCATCCAGCGCCTGTACTGGATCTTCGTGGTCCTCTACTGGGCCGGGTTGTTCGTGGCGTGGGGGCGCGGCTGGATCTAGCGTTTTTCGCCCGGTGTCCCTCCGGGAACCTCGTTGCTCCGAAACCATAAAAGGCGTCAAGGGTCGAGGGGCAGGGGCCTGGAAAACAAGGAGCAAGGGTGGAACGAACGTTGAGCGGGATCAATGGATCCTCCCTCCCCTGACGGGAAAAAGTTAGAGGGAGGGTGAAAGGGTTCGGTCCGGGTTGTCGGTCACGACGATCCCGGGTGGACTCAATAGCCAGGAGTTACCAGAGGGGGCCGGTGACCGAGCCCTCCAGCTCGTCGACCGAGCGGGTCCAGAGTTCCATGCTCAGGTATTTCCAGCCCCCGTCCGGCAGCACCGTCACCACGGTGCCGGACTCCAGGCGCCGGGCGTGCTTGAGGGCCTTGGCGACGGCCGCGCCCGAGGAGATCCCCACGAACAAACTCTCCTCCTCGAGCAGCGTCTGGACGTGTTCGAAGGCCTCCCGGTTGCGCACCAGTTCCCGGCCGTCGAGTCGGTCCCGTTCGATGATCTCCGGGATGAACCCGTCCTCCAGGTTGCGCAGCCCCGAAAGGTCCTCCTGGGGTTCGGGCTGGACCCCCACGATTCTCACCTCGGGGTAGGCCTCCCGGAGCCGTCGGCCGGCCCCCATGAGGGTGCCGCCGGTGCCCAGCCCGGCCACGAAGGCGTCCACACCTTCGGTGGCTTCCACGATTTCACGGCCGGTGCCGTGGTAGTGAGCGGCCGGGTTCGCCTCGTTGGCGTACTGGTCAAGCATCACGTAGCGGTCGGTGTCCGCGGCCAGCTCGCGGGCCTTGAAGACGGCTCCGTTGGTGCCCCGGTCGGCGGGGCTTTCGATCAGCTCGGCCCCGAAGGCCCTCAGGATCCGGCGGCGTTCCTCGCTGACGTTGGCCGGCATGACCACCGTCAGGTCGTAGCCCTTGAGGTTGCCGATCATGGCGAGGGCGATGGCGGTGTTGCCCGACGAGGGTTCAAGCAGGTTCATCCCTTCCTTCAGTTCGCCGTCCCGTTCGGCGGCCTCGATCATGCTGAGGGCCACGCGGTCCTTGACGCTGCCCGAGGGGTTGTGCCCCTCGAGCTTCGCCAGGAGGTTCACCCGGGGGTTGGGGTTAAGGCGCTCCAGTTCCACCAGCGGGGTCTCGCCGATCAGCTCCAGGAGGTCCGAACCCGCGGATTCGACGATCGACGGGGCGGGGTTCACGTCGGGCATGAGGGCCAGCTCCCCGGGCTTGAGAACACAATGGGATTTGCGGCGGTGCGGCCGGCGCGGCGGCAGGGGCGCCGCGGTGGAACCTCACGGAATGTTCGAACGATCCCTCGCTTGCACGGACTGCGACAGAAGCATACCAAACGGTCGTCGGAGGACCCTCGGGGTTTCTGAGACGGGGAGGGTGTTCAGGCTCCGGGTTCGGGCCGTTCGCCCAGCAGCCAGCGCACCAGTTCGCGGCGCTGTTCGGGAATCTCGTCCGCCTGGAGACGATCCAGGATCCAGTCGCGGGCCTCTGCCCCCCATCCGGTGCCGATGCACAGGGCCACCGTTCGCACGGGCGGTTCGGCCCGTCGGTACCAGGTCTTCAGGGCGGGCAGAAGCGCCGGTTCACCGGCCCGGGACAGAAGCCGTTCGAGGGCGGCGTCGAAGGTCGACCCGTACCGTTCAAGGACCTCCTGAAGCAGCCCGAGCATCCGCTCGGCCGGCAGAGCGTCCAGTGCCCCGAGCGCGGCCTTGACGACTCGCTCGTCCCCGTCCCGGATCAACCGCGCCAGCAGGTCCTCGGGTTCGGCCTCCGTCAGAAAGCTCAGCAGTTCCGCCGCGAGAATGCTGGTTTCGGGGCTTCGCTGGTCCACCAGGGTCCGGGCGGCCTCCAGGAGGAGCTCGTCCCCGCAGCCCTCTAGGGCCAGCGCGGCCTTGCCGCGCACCACCGGATCGTCGTCCACGACGAGCTGCGCGATCAGGGGTCCGCGCCGCTCGGGTTCCGCCTGCTTGAGAGCACGGATCGCGAACAGTTTGTCGTCGCGGTCCCAGCGGTACAGTTCGTCCAGCATGGGGACGCACCGTCCCGGACGTCGGGTGGGAACCCGTTCGGGTGGGATGGTAAAGTCACCCGTTGCAGGATTCCCTCCGTGAAGGATGACCCACCGTGGCCGTGGCCTTGCTCGCCCTGCTTTCGGCCGGGCTGATCATGCTCGGGGCGGACCTGTTCGTCAGCCAGAACCTGGCGCTGGCCGCCTCGCTGGTCAACGCCTCCTCGGGCCTTTCAGTGTGGCTGATCTTCGAGGTCCTGGCGGCCCTGACCGCGCTGTTCAGCGTGGTCATCACCATGTTCTATTTTATCGGCACCGGCCGAGCCGTGAAGGAGAGCGTCCGGGATCACGACCTGGACGAACGCTACTACGACATGGTGCTCAAATACAAGCGGCGCTACTTCCCCGCCATGACCCTCGCGCTGGTGTTCTACGTGGCCCTGCCGGGGGTGGGGGCGGCCGTCACGGTCGACTACGTGGGGCGCACCACGCACTTCCTCGTCGCCCTGGTCACCCTGCTGGTGCACCTTTACGTGTGCTGGCTCGGCTGGTCGTTCATCATCGAGAACGACCGTCTGGTCGCCACCGTCGATCGGCTGGTGCGCGAGCGGGAGGACGGGGCGTGAGCGGCCTGGACGCACGCCTTCGACACGCCCGCCACTGGGCCCGTCGGGTGGGTCGTCTCGCCCTGGAGGCCTTCCGGGAGACCAGCTCCTCGCGCAAGGCCGACGACAGCGTGGTCACCGAGACCGACCGGGCGGTCGAGCGGACGCTTCGGAATCTCATCGAGGGGACGTATCCGTCGGACGGCGTCCTGGGGGAGGAACACGGGACCAGGGAGGCAAACGACTCGGCCTGGCGGTGGGTGCTGGATCCCATCGACGGGACCGCCTCGTTTGCGCTGGGGTTGTCCTCCTGGACGGTCTGCGTGGGCATCGAGGAGGACGAACGGCCGGCCGCGGGCGTGCTTTGGACCCCCTACCTTCGGGAGGAGCATTACGGGGGTCGGGATCGCCCGGCCCGCTGGGACGACCGAACGGTCGCCCCCGAGCCCGTCGGCCCCGACGACTGGGATCGACAGACCCTGCTTCTAATTCCCTCCCGCACCCATCTCCTCTACGACGTGAGTTTTCCCGGCAAGTGCCGCAACCTGGGCAGCACCGCCTACCACATGGGCGCGGTGATCGACGGACGGGCCATCGCCGCCGTCCTGGGGCGGATTCACCACTGGGACGTGGCGGCCGCCCTGGCCATCGGCCGGCCGCTGGGCCTTCGCCTGGAGGGGCTGGACGGGGAGTCCCCCGACTGGGAGCATCTGCGGGCGGGCGGCACCGCCCGGCGGGCGCTGGCCTTTGGTCCCCCTTCCGTGCTGGAGGCTCTTCGGGAACACGTTCAGCCCCGGTAAGGCGGCCGGGTTCGGCGGTTTTGGAAAATGGACAGCCGGCTTAGATGATTTACAATTGGGGGTGCCCGTAAGGCCGTTCCTCGGGGGCTTCGGCCCGGTCCACCCCGGAACGGTCCGGCCCGGGAGAGAGGATTCCCGCGTCCACGGCCGCGGGGTCTGCTCCGGGGGGACCCGCTTGGGTTCAGGGTTCCCTCCGGAAGGGGGGTAGGGGAGTCTATCAGTCCGCGTTCGGGAGGGATGCACCGTGTCGACGCTGTCGGATCCTGAGATCGATCAGCGGCTCGAGTCGCTGCCCCGGTGGGAACGTGAGGAGGATCGCATCCGCCGAGAGTACGATCTGGACGACTTCGTCGAGGCGGTCGAGTTCACCGAGCGCCTCGTGGACCCGGCCGAGGAGGCGAACCATCACCCGGACCTCGAGGTGTCCTGGGGGTCCGTGGTCGTGAACCTCACCACCCACGACGCCGGGGGACTGACGGACAACGATTTCGATCTGGCCCGCGTCTACGACGCCATCTACGAGGAGGAGTACGGCTGATGTCCGAATCCGACGACGAACCCATGCCCGAGGCTCCGCCCCGAAGCGACGTCGACCCCGACGTCGAGCTGGAGGTCGAGGGGGGGACCCTGGTCTGGAAGGACCCGATCGCTTCCGGGGAACCGGTGCTGGGCGCCTACATCTGGCCGATCACGGCCTTCCTGCTTCTGGCCGTCGGTCTGTGGGCTCTTCTCTGAGCATCCGGGGACGTTCCTCCCGACCGATCTTCAGCTCGTTCGCCGCGAGGCTTCCCTGCCCATGAGCCCCGTCACCTCCCGTGATATTCGTCGTCCCGACGACCGGCTTACCTGCCTGACCTGCTACGACTACCTCACCGCCCGTGTCATGGACCGCGTCGAAGCCCTCGACATGATCCTGGTCGGGGACACCCTGGGCAACGTCGTGCTGGGCCACGAGCGAACCATCCCGGTCACCGTCGACGACATGGTCCACCACACGGCGGCCGTGAGCCGGGGGGTCGAGCGGGCCTTCCTGGTGGCGGACGTCCCGTTCCTGGAGGGAGCCCGCTCCCGGGACCACGGCGTGGAGGTCGCCCAGCGGCTGATGCAGGAGGGCGGGGCCCAGGCCGTCAAGCTCGAGGGGGGTGAACGTCAGGCCGACCTGATCGATCACCTCGTCACCCACGACGTGCCGGTGGTCGGACACCTCGGCCTTACCCCCCAGTCCGTGGAGTCCATGGGGGGCTACCGGATCCAGGGTACCGACCGGACGTCCATCGAGCGGCTGGCCCGGGACCTTCGACTGCTGGAGGAGAAAGGGGTCCTCGCGGTGGTCCTGGAGTGTGTGCCCGCCCCCGTGGCCGCGGCCCTGACGGAGGCCGTCTCCGTGCCCACCATCGGCATCGGCTCCGGCGAGGGTTGTGACGGCCAGGTGCTGGTCTGGCAGGACATGATGGGGCTGACGGAGGATCCCCCCAGCTTCGTGCGGACCTGGGACGACCTGAACGGTCGGCTCGAGGAGGGGGTGGAGGGCTTCTGCGAGGACGTGCGTTCGGGGGGGTACCCCGCCGATCGGGAGTCCTTCGACCTTCCGGAGGAAATCTCCGAGGACGACGTTCGCGACTGGGTGGACTCCCCGGAACCGTGAAGGTTCACGAGACGCCCGCTGCCATTCGCGAGGGCGTGAAGGCGTACCGGAGCGAAGGCGACAGCGTCGGCTTCGTGCCGACCATGGGGGCTCTTCACGGCGGGCACATGCGCCTGGTGGAGACCGCCCTGGAGGAGAACGACCGGACCGCCGTCAGCATCTACGTCAACCGCGTGCAGTTCGACTCCGACGAGGACGCCGAGGTTTACCCCCGCAGCTTCGAGGACGACGCCGGGATGCTCGAGGAGGCGGGGGTGGACCTGCTCTTCCACCCCAGCGAGGAGATCATGTACCCGGACGGCGACGCCACGGGGGTCCAGGTCGACCTCCCGCTGACGCGCCGGTTCGAGGGGGACATTCGGCCCCGCTTCTTCGACGGCGTGGCGAGGGTGGTGACCAAGCTTCTTCACGCGGTCCCCGCGGACCGCGTCTACTTCGGCGAGAAGGACCTTCAGCAGCTGATGATGATCCGGCGCATGGTCACGGACCTTCATTTCGAACAGGATGTGCGCACCGTTCCGGTGGCCCGCGACGAGGACGGCGTGGCCTACAGCTCCCGCAACCGGAAGTTCACCGGGGACGACTGGGAGACGGCCCGCAGGACGTACCGGGTGCTGGCTAACTTTCGGGACGAGATGGCCGAGCGCACCCGGGAGGACCTGGAGGCCTGTCGGGCCGAGCTGAGCGAAGTCGGGCTGGAGGTTCAGTACCTGGACGTGGTCGACTACACCACCTTCGCGCCGGTGGAGCCCGACCACGACCGGGCCGTGCTGATCGTGGCCGGCTACGCCGGGGACGTGCGCCTGAAGGATCACCTGGTGCTGCACGCGAAGAACCTGCCGGCCCTGGAGTCGAAGCTTTCGGAGGACGGGGAGGTCCTGCCCGATGGCGGATGAGACCGCTCAGCGGGCTCCGCTGGAAGATCGCACCGAGAAGCCCGAACCCGTGGACGAGGTCGCCGATCGGGCGGCCGACGAGCTGGGGGAAGAGCGCCTGCGGGCGATGTACCGGCGGATGGTGCTGATCCGACGCTTCGAGGAGCGCACCTACCAGGTTTACCTGCAGCGCAAGATCGGCGGGTTCTGCCACATCTACTCCGGCGAGGAAGCCGTGGCCGTCGGGGCGATGGAGTGCATAAGCCCGGGCGAGGACTACGTCATCACCGCCTACCGGGACCACGGTCACGCGCTGGCGGCCGGCATGACCCCGAAGTCGGTCATGGCGGAGCTGTACGGGAAGGCCACCGGCTGTAGCCGCGGGAAGGGCGGCTCGATGCACCTGTTCGACGAGGATCTGAACTTCATGGGCGGGCACGCCATCGTGGGGGCCCATCTGCCGCTGGCGGCGGGGCTGGGCTACAAGATCGTCTACCGTGAGGACGACGACGTGGTGCTGTGTTTTTTCGGGGACGGCGCCATGAACCAGGGGGCGCTGCACGAGGCCCTCAACATGATCGGCCTCTACAACCTCCCGGTCGTGCTCATCTGCGAGAACAACGGCTACGGCATGGGCACCGCCGTGAACCGCGCCTCGGCCGAGACGGAACTTTTTCGCCGGGCCTCCGCCTACCAGATTCCCGGCTTTCGGGTCAACGGGCTGGACGTGCTCTCCGTCTACGACCTGGTCTCCGAGGCCGTCGAGCGGGCCCGCGCCGAGAACGCGCCCACGTTCATCGAGGCGCTGACCTACCGCTTCCGCGGCCACAGCATGTCCGACCCGGGCGAGTACCGCGGCGAGGATGAGCTCGAGCAGTACAAGCAGCGCGACCCTATCGGCCGCATGGAGCAGTACCTGGTTCAGCGGGGTCACCTGGCGGAGGACGAGGTCGACACGATCGAGGACGAGATGGACGAGACCGTCCAGGAGGCCCTCACCCACGCCGAGGAGAGCCCCGAGCCGTCACCGGAGGAACTGTACGAAGATGTGTACGTGGACTACCCTTACGACCTCCGTAACCATCCATGAGGGTCACAAATCGGGGGACGAGGGAAACCCTGAAACCGTGCACGGACGATCGCGCGTTCACGGTTCCTCCGGAGATGATCCCCCGTGGCTGAAATGGAGTTTCGGCGCGCCCTGGGTCTGGCCATGGAGGAGGAGATGGAGCGCGACCCGGACGTGTTTTTGCTCGGCGAGGAGGTCGACGAATACGACGGGGCCTACAAGGTCAGCAAGGGGCTGGGCGATAAGTTCGACGAGATGCGCGTGATGGACACGCCCATCAGCGAGGCCGGGTTCGGGGGACTGGGCGTGGGGGCCGCCATGGCGGGGCTTCGGCCGATCGTGGAGTTCATGACCTGGTCCTTCAGCCCGGTCGCCTTCGACCAGGTGGTCAACAACGCCGCCAAGATGCGCTACATGTCGGGCGGACAGATCACCCTCCCCGTGACGTTCCGGGGACCCAGCGGCGTGGTGCACCAGCTTGGCGCCACCCATTCCCATGCCGTCGAGTCCTGGTTCGCCCACGTGCCGGGGCTGAAGGTCATCGCCTGCTCGACGCCCCGATCGGGGAAGGGCCTTCTGAAGTCGGCCGTCCGGGACGACGACCCGGTTCTCTTCCTGGAGAGCGAGCTGATGTACGGCATGGAGGGCGAGGTGCCGGAGGACCCGGACTTCACGCTGCCGATCCACCGGGCCATTACGATGCGGGAGGGCTCGGACGTCTCGATCTTCAGCTACTCCAAACGGGTCCACCAGGGGCTCGAGGCGGCCGACACGCTGGCCGAGGAGGGCGTCGAGGCCGAGGTGATCGACCTGGTGAGCCTCCGGCCGCTGGACCGGGAGTCCATCCTGCGCTCCGTGCGGAAGACCAATCGCGCCGTGGTCGTGGAGGAGAGCTGGTCCACCGCCGGGATCGGAGCGTCGGTCTCGGATCTGATCCAGCGGGAGGCCTTCGACTTCCTGGACGCCGAGACCCGCCGGGTAACCCTGGAACCGGTCCCGATGCCCTACAACGAGGCCCTCGAGGAGCAGGCCCAGCCCTCGCCCGAGAAGATCGTGGAGGCCGTCCGCGGGAGCCTCGCGATCGGTCCGCCGGGAGGGGGTGGCTGAGGATGGCCGTCGAGATTCGCATGCCCCAGCTGTCCGACACCATGGAGACGGGTACGCTGGTGGCCTGGCACGTCGAGGAGGGCGACGAGATCGAGCGCGGGGACATCCTGGCCGAGATCGAAACCGACAAGGCCAACATGGAATTGGAGGCTTTCGACGAGGGCGTGATGCTGAAGAAGCTCGTGGAGGAGGGTGAGGAGGTCCCCACGCAGACCCTGATCGCCGTCATCGGCGAGGAGGGCGAGGACATCTCGGACCTCCTCGAGGGGGATGAATCCCCCGGAGAGATAAAAGACGAAGAGGACGATGTCCCCGGTGAGGTAAAAGACCAAAAAGAGGAGGGTGAAACCCCCGAGGGGGATGGATCCCCCGATGAGGTAAAAAGCAAGGGGGACGAAGTCCCCGGTGAGATAAAAGGCATAGAGGGCGAAGCCCCCCGGGAGATAGAGAGCGAGGAAGGGGCTGAGCCCCCGGAAGAGGAGGGGGGCGAGGCCCCCGGAGGGATAAACCGCGACCAGAAGACCGGAGATGAGGTCCGTCCGGAGGAAGCCGGAACGGCGGGAAGGGACGAGCAGGAGGTACAGCACGAGACCTTCAGGGGGGCTGAGCCCCCCGCGGCCGACGGACGGGTGCGGGCCACGCCGGTGGCCCGCCGGATGGCCGCCCGGCACGGTCTGAGGCTGGCGGCCCTGGAGGGCTCGGGCCCGAAGGGACGCGTGATGAAACGGGACGTCGATGAGGCCCTGCGGGAGGGCGGGCTTCGGGCTCAGGCGGACGAAGTCCCCGGGGAGGCTGCTCCTTCGCGCGAAGTCCCGACGCCGTCGGGTGAGAAGCGCCCCTCCCCCCTGAGCGAGCAGAAGCTGGGCCTCACCGGCATGCGCGAGACCATCGCGAAGCGCATGACCGAGGCCTGGCAGAACGTGCCGCACTTCAACCTCCAGCAGGAGCTGGACATGGAGCCGGCGCTGGCGGCCCTGGAGGACCTCAACGCCGACCGTGGGGAGGAGCAGCGGGACTTCTCGGTCAACGACCTGCTGTTGATGGCCGTTTCACGCGCGCTGTGCGAGGAGCCGCGCATGAACGCCTCCTTCGAGGGCGATCATATTCGCCGCTACGGGCAGGTCGACCTCGCCTTCGCCGTGGCCGTGGAGGGGGGACTGTTCACGCCCGTGATCCGCCAGGCCGAGACGCTGCCGCTCGAGTCCATCCAGGCCCGAAGCCGGGAGCTGGTCGAGAAGGCCCGCTCAGGGAACATGATGCCCGACGAC
>CAZEBV010000085.1:0-10125 GCA_964510695.1 uncultured bacterium | reverse complement strand
TGAAATTGCTCGACGAAATCCTGAGCCCGATCCAGCACATCCTGACGCAGCTCCGCCGAACGATCCGCACGGGGAACGTCCACGAAATTTCCCTGGAGAACGCCAGCTACTTCCAGGGGTTCGCGAACACGTTAAACCGGGCTCTTCTCGACACGGAGGGGGAGGATCAGCGGACACCCGTGGGTCCCCTCAGGCGGCGCCTCGTCATGACGGTCGCGTCGGAGGTGCTGGTCGTGGGCCTTCTCATGGGAGGGTTAAGCTGGTTCTGTCTGCGGCTTGTTATCGTTTCCCTCCACGGAGCCGTCGGGAACCCCCACCTGCTCGACGCCGTTGAGCACCTGCTCTGGACCCGGGGCCTGACGGTGCTGGTGGTTTTCGTCCTCACGACCCTTCTGTTCGTGGTGGCGGCCCACCATGTCGTGAACAAAATCACCCGGCCGATCGAACGGACCACCCGTCGTCTCCGCCGGCTTCAAACCCACGGGACCCCCCGCTCGATCCCGGTTCGAAACGACGACTGGTTCGGGGACCTCCTTCGGGCCATCAACCGCGCGCTTCGCGTGCAGCACCGTCGTCGGTCCCCCCTCCATCCGGACAACGGCCGGGGGAAGCCCCCCTAGCGTCCCCCCGCCGATCACGGCGGGGCACCGCCCTTCAGGCCTCCCGGTCCCCCGGGGTTCCGGGCGCCGTGTCTCCGCCGAACCGGGCGGCCTTGCGGTGCAGCCGCACCAGGGAGGGAATCGCCAGAAGAAGGTCCCAGATCGCCCGCCATCCTCCTTTCATAAGAACCCGGAGGCCCTGAAGGGGATTCCACATCTCCGGTTCGACGTATTCCTCCGAGGGAGCCGCGTCACGGTTCTCAAGGACGCTCCTCAGGCGATCGATGTCGGCCCAGTACCCGCGATACACCACTCGACCGTCCGGATTCACCACGTAGAGCATGTTGGGGAACCCTCCCAGTCGTCGATGGAGCCCCCCGTCGAGATCGTCCACCACCACGGGTCGGGCTTCCCCGTACTCCTCACGCACACGCCGGGCGCACTCGAGCTTCCCGGGGAGGGTCTCGTGCGCCCCCACCCGCTCACCGGGGTGAGCTTCCCTCACGTACAGCATCAGAAACACCACGTCCGGGTACTTCCGACGAAGCTCGTCGGCGGCATCCACGCCGCGGGCGTACATGGGACAGGTCAGGCTGCCGGTCTCCAGAACCACCCACCGACCCCGGTAATCGGACAGGGCAACCGTCTCCCCCTCCAGGGTCCTGAGCGTGGCATCCGGCAGGGGCTCCCCGGACGATGGACCGGGCAGAGGAAACTCGACGTCGTAGTGCTCGGGGTCGAAGTGGCGGTAGTTGTAACGGTCCCCCTCCTGAGCGTCGAACACCGTTTGACCTCCCGCGCCGTCGACCTCGTTTCGACCCGCCCGCCACGTTCGTCCACCGACGTGTCGTGGTCCGCCGGAACCAACCTATCATCGTTGGCCGGGGGCGATGGAACCGGTCCGTGACCCCGTCCACGCCCTTGACTATACTCGGGGGCACGTGCACGAAGCGACTGATCGGTCCGTCGGATGGTCCGTCGACTTCGAGCGTCGTGAATCATTCTCTCGAGCTGGAGGGTCCGGCATGCGGGTCAGCGAACGCATCGTCGAAATTTTCGAGGAAGCGGGCATCGACACGGTCTTCGGGTTTCCGAGCGAACAGATGGAAGCGTATTACGCGGCCCTGGCCGACTCCGGGGTCCGGCACGTCCTAACCCGCAATGAAACCACCGCCGCCCAGATGGCCGACGGCTACGCCCGGGCGTCCTTCTCCGCGGCGGTCTGCGACGGCGTGGGCGGACCCGGCGCCTGCAACCTGTCGGCCGGGCTGATCGAGCCCTACGGGGCCTGCAGTCCGGTCGTTGCCCTGACCGGTGACAACCCCCGCAGCTTTCGGGGGCGTGGGGGCATCCAGGACGCGGACAACCCGGGCATCATGGAACCCGTCACCCGCACCGCCTTCGACCCCGAGACCCCCCGACGGGCCGTGGAAGCGGTGCACCGGGCGCTTCGGGAGTCGGTCGGCGGGGTGCCGGGCACCACCCACGTCAACCTTCCGCTGGACGTGCTGGAGGGCACCGTCGACGAGGATCCCCGGGAAACCCGGAGCGTGACCTACCCCGTGCAGCGACCGCATCCCTCCCCGCCCCGCCTGAACGAGGCCGCGGAGCGTCTCTTCGAGGCCGATCGTCCCGTCGTGATCGCCGGCGAAGGGGTCCTTCGCGCACGAGCCTGGGAGGAGGTCGGGGAACTGGCCGAGGCCGCGCAGCTCCCGGTGGTCACCACGATGAATGCCAAGGGCGCCGTGGACGAAACTGCCCGGCATTCGGCGGGCGTCATCGGACGCTGGGGGTTCAACCCGCCGGCCAACCGGATCGTCGACGAGGCGGACGTGCTCCTGGTGCTGGGATGTCGTCTCGGCTGGTTGAGCACCAACCGCTGGACCCTGATTCCGGACGGGGCCGATCTCATTCATGTCGACCGGGACGAAACGTGGCTGGGACGCAACTACGACCCGGACGTAAGCCTCCTGGCCGACGTGGGAGCGGCCGCGGCGGACCTGATGGCCAGCGGAGTCCCCGACGATCGCGGAAAACACCGCGATCGGCTGGACACCATTCGGGCCGACCTCCGGGAGTGGCGGGAGTCCAAAGGAGCCGCCCTGGCCAGCGATCAGGTCCCCGTGAAACCCGAACGGATCGTCAGTGAGATCGCACGGGCGACGCCGCCCGAAACCGTCCTCGTCTCGGCCACCAGTTTTCCCGGCTATTTCACCGGTGCGTTCTACCGGGTCCGCCGGCCGGGGATCGGTTACCTCCAGGCCCGCGGAAGCGACGGAATCAACCACTGTCTCGCCCAGGCGATCGGCGTGCAGGCCGCCTGCCCCGATCGTCCCGTGGTGGCCGTCTCCGGCGACGGCGGCATTGGATATCACCTGAGTGAACTCGAGACGGCCGTACGCGAGAGGTTTCCGGTCACGGTCGTGGTCTTCAACAATCAGTCCCTCCGGTCGTCGAAACTCAGCCAGCAGCTCAACTGGGAGTTCGACCTTTCCACCGACTTCACCCCCGAGACGAGCTACGCCGCGGTGGCCGAGGGGTTCGGGTGCGAGGGACGGATGGTGGAAGAACCGGATCAGCTGGCAAACGCCCTGGACCGGGGGGTGGCGTCGGACCATCCCGTGCTTCTGGACGTGCGGGTGGATCCCGGGGCGCTCCCTCCGGTCCAGGTCTGACGGGGGGACGGGACGACGCTCAGTCGTCCCGTTCGCCGAGGGAGTCGGCCGGTCTAAAAACCTCGGACCCGGTGCTGTTGAACCGTTCCTCCAGCACCTCCCGAAGCTCCGTATACCCCATAAGATCGCCAACCTCGAAGGGGCCGACGTCCCCTCCGCTCCCCCGTTTGAGCACGGTGTCGAGGGTGTCACGATCGGCGATGGCATCCTCCCGCATCAGGTGGGCTTCGTTGACCAGGGCGGCCACCACCGGCGTGATGTCGTAGTCGGACTCCCCCTCGGGGATCCGGGGAGAATCCCCCTCCCACCGGAAGAACCCCCGGCCGGTTTTCTTGCCCAGACGTCCCTCGTCCACCATCGTTTCCATGCGGTGCCTGACGGACGGGGGCGGCTCGAATCGATCGCCGTACTCCTCGGACAGGTTGCTGACCGTGTCCAGATGGACGTCCAGACCGATGAGATCGATCAGCGCCAGCGGCCCACGCTGGAACCCCACCGCCCGGGCGGCCCGTTCGATCGCCCCGGCTTCCGCTCGGATCAACTCCCAGGAGCTGGCGCATTTGATGGCGGCGGAAAGCCGGCTCAGGCCGTTCCCCCGACGTTCCCGCTGAAGGCGGACCGGACGTTTGCCGATACGCTCCCCGACGATCTCGGCCCGCTGGAGGTAAGAGGGCTCCGTGAGTTCCCCCGCCACCTCGAGGAGATCCCGCTCGATGGCAGGGTTGGCGAAGTGAAACAAAAACAGCCGGCCGGGGAATTCCATCCCCTCGGCCACCTCACGGGCCGTGAGCGAGGACGTGTTGGTGCCGATGGGGGTCGCCTCGTCCACCCAGGCTTCCAGGGAATTCATGAGCCGCTGCTTGGGCCCCAGCCGATCGGGGATGGCTTCCACGACGAAAACGGCGTCCCGCAGACAATCCAGGTCCACCGACGTGGAGACCCCCTCCGGGAGCGGAGAGTCAGGCTCGTATCCCGCCGCTTCCAGGCGACCGGGCGCCTCCTCCCGTAAGAAACGCCGGGCGTCCTCCAGGGCGTCAGGATCACGGTCGACCAGCGACACCGCAAACCCGGCCGCACGAAAGAGGGCCCCGATTTCACGACCCATGAGTCCGGCCCCCACGATCCCCACGAGCTCCCGCGGCGACGCGTTCATAGGCTGACGACCACCCGCGAACGATATCCGGTCGGACCCGGGACGGCAGGTGCTCGATGTCGGGAATCCGAACCCGACGGACCGTCCCCTGTAAGAGGCGTGATCATACCCGACGGCTCGACGGATGCGCACCACCGCCGGCGGCGTCCGACCCGGATGGCGGGATTTTCGGGTCCCCCCCCGGATGTTACCGTGAGCTCGTACCGGGAGCGTCGAACCCCGACGAACCACAACCGGTTCGTCGGCCGGGACCGCGGGCCTGCTCGTCGGCGGTCCCGGAGGCGGCCAACCGTCCGCTCGTACCGGGGGCTGATCACCGCTGAACCTGCTCGCCGTGGTGGCTCATCCCGACGACGCCTCCCTCTACTGCGGGGGAACCCTCGCGAAACACGCCGCCCGGGGGGACGACGTCACCATCGTCCACCTCACCCGGGGGGAGTACGGAGGCACGCAGGATTCCCCCGACCGGATCGCCGAGCGGCGGGGACGGGAGGCGCGCCGGGCGGCCGAGATCCTGGGAGCGAACGCCGAATTCCTGGATTTTCAGGACGGTCGGGTCGTCGACAGCCCGGACAACCGTCGGGATCTGGTGGAGTCCATCCGTCGACACACCCCCACCCTCGTGCTGACCCATACGTCCGGTGATCCTCACCCCGACCACCGTGCCACCGCGCAGCTCGCCACGAACGCCTACCACATGGCCTCCCTGCCCGCCCTGGAGACCGACCATCCGCCCCACGATCCCCGGAACGTCTTCTACGCCGGCTCCCCGACCGCCGGGTACGACTTCGAACCGGAGCTTCTCGTGCGGGTGGACGACCACCAGTCCACCCGGGAGGAGGCCCTGAAACAGCACGAATCCCAGATCGAGTTCCTCGAGCAGCACGGTGGGCTGGACGCGTCCGTCGGCAGCCTCCTCGAGGAGGTTCGAGCGGAGGCCCGGGTCCTGGGCAAACGGGCCGGCTGCCGGTACGCGGAGGGGTTCGTCCCCCTGCACGACCGGGCCGTCGAATACCTGGGGTGAGATCCTGAGCGTGGAAAAGGGCACGAGCTATTTCGGGGTGCGGGACGTCCGGCACGCCCGCCGGGACCTGGACCGGTTCCGTCAGCGCGGGCTCGACGCCGTCCTGCATACGTTCAGCGAACGGGACCGGCTGTACTACCAGGACACCATGGCCGAGCTGGTCGACGCCAGCCACGAACGAGGATTCCAAGTCTACGTCAACCCCTGGGGGGTGGGAGGCACCTTCGGCGGCGAGGCGCTGTCGGCGTTCGTCGCCCGCCACCCCGGGGCCCGCCAGCAGTTGTCAGGGGGACAGCGGGTCCCCGCGGCCTGCTTCAACCATCCGTCGTACCGGTCCTTCCTGAGGGAATGGACGGTGGACGCCGTCGACCTGGGGGCCGACGTTATTTTCTGGGACGAACCGCACTGGACGGTCCCGGGAGCCCACGGGAACGACGTGGGGCCCGACACGTGGAGCTGTCGATGTCCCGCCTGCCGGGAGGCCTTCCGGGAGACCCACGGTGTGCCGATGCCCGAGGCGGACACCGAAGCGGTCCGGTCGTTCCGGGAGACCTCTCTGCTGGACTTCCTGGACGAGATGATGGCGATCGCTCGGGAGGGGGGCGCCAAAAACGCCGTCTGCGTGCTTCCTTTCCTGGAGGACCACAGCATCTCGGACTGGGACCGCCTGGCCGGACGGCCGGACCTGGACGTGCTCGCCACGGACCCCTACTGGGGGTTCACGGACGAGGATCCGGGGGACTTCGTGGGTCGACACGCCGCCCGTGCCGTGGACACCGCCCGCCGGCACGACCTCGCGAGCCAGCTGTGGATCCAGGGGTTCTGGCTGGACGGGAACCCCGAGACCATCGAAACAGTGCGGACGGCCACACGAACGGTACTGGAACACGGCCCCGACAGCATTTTTCTGTGGGGCTGGGACGGATGCCGGGTCATCTCCGAAATCGCCTGCGAGGACCCGGGCGCGGTCTGGGAGGCCTACCTCGCCGAACTGCCCTGATCCCTCCACGGACGGAACCCCGCCCGGCCGCGGCACACCGGGCCCCGGACCCAAACGTCCCGAGGGGCTCAGCCCCCCGACTCGGCCAGGGCTTCCTCGACCTGCCGGCGAAGCAGGGGATGATCCGGCTCCACGATCGGGTCGAAGGTCGCCCTGATCGCCCCGGAGCGGCCGATCAGGTACTTCTGGAAGTTCCAGCGCACCCTGTGGGGTCCCCAGGGGTTCTCGATCGAGGTCAGCCACCCGTACAGGGGGGCCTGGTCGTCCCCCTTCACCTTGATCTTGGAGAACAGATCGAAGGTAACCCCGTAGCGGTTCCGGCAGAACGTCTCGATCTCCCGGTTCGTTCCCGGCTCCTCGTTCGCGAACTGGTTGCAGGGGAACCCCAGGATTCTGAGTCCCTCGTCTTTTTTCTCCTCGAACAACTGTTCGAGCTGCCCGTGCTGGGGCGTGTAACCTCACTCGGAGGCCGTGTTGTAAATCAGACAGACCGCCCCCCGATAACGCTCGAAATCGACCGGGTTCCCCTGGATGTCATCCATGGTGAAATCGTAGAAACGGCTCATGGTCAACCTCCCGTGGTTGTGGAATCGGAGTGAAACAACCGAGGGTGCACGGTATTGTGTCATCCGGTTCGAGCCTCACGGAACCTCGGTTCCCGCCGCTTCGGACGTGCCCCGGAGGTCCCTGGATACGATGGTGCATCTCGTCGTACACCTCGTCCCCGAGCCCGGGACGGCCATCCGGGTCGGAACCCTGGGAGCCGCGATCACCCTTCCGGCGACCCTGCTCACCGACCGCCTGCATCGCCGCCGCGGCTGGCCCGTCCCCTACACCCGGAAGGTGTTCCACTACCTGATCTTCTCGGGGGCCGGGACGCTGGACCTCCTGTTCGGACGGGGGGGTGTCAGCGTCTACGGCTCCACGGTGACCCTCCTCGTGCTCTGGGCCATCCTCCGCGGGCCCGGGTTCGGCCTCTTCGACGCGCTCGCCCGCCCGTCCGACGCTCCCCGTGAGGCCGCCTTCGTGGTGATCCCGCTGATGATGACCATCGCCGGGGGACTCCTCAGCCTGCTGTTTTTCCCCGCCACGGCCGCCGTGGGATACCTGGCCTGCGGGTGGGGGGATGCACTGGGGGAACCCGTGGGCCGAGCCTGGGGCGACCATGCCTACCGGGTCCCTTCCCTGTTCGGGGTTCCCGCCCGGCGGACGCTCGAGGGCAGCACGGCGGTCCTCCTCGGTGCCACCCTGGCCTCGACCCTGGCCCTCCGGGGCACGGGGCTCTCGTCGAGTGCCCTCCTGGCGGTGGCCGCCGGCTGCGGTGTCGTGACCACGGTGGTGGAAGCCCTGAGTCACCACGGGCTGGACAACCTCACGATCCAGGTGGCGGCCTCGGGCACGGCGTGGTTCCTCCTGGCGAGCTAACCCCCGTTCGTTTCCATCAGGCGGAGCCACCCGTGTGATCCCGAACGAAGGCGTCCACGGTGTCCAGGGTGGAATACCGTGAACGAAAGTAAGGACCCAGCGACAGCACCAGCTCGACGTGGCCGGCGCCTTCGATCAGGTCGAACCGATACGCCACGTCCGCCTCGTGGAGGGACTTCGCGAGGCTCCGGCTGTTCCACGGGTTGACCCTGTCGTCCTCCTTGCCGGCGATCAGAAGGGCCGGGGGAACGCCCGGCTCCACGAAATTCACGGGCTGGGTCGCGGGCAGGTCGTCGGCGGAGCCGAAAATCCTCCGGATGGTCTCGTCCTCGATCGGCAAAAAGTCGTACAGGCCCGCCAGCCCGACGAACCCCCGAACCGTACCGGGAGAGGATTCCAGACCCCACCGACGGGAATCGTAGGTCACCATGGCGGCGTTGTAGGCGCCGGCCGAGTGACCGGCCAGCACGAGGCGATCCGGGTCGCCGCCGAACTCGTCGATCCGACGTCCCACCCAGCGCACCGCCTCGGCCGCGTCCACCAGGAAGGCCGGGTAGCGAACCTCCGGGTAAAGGCGGTAGTCCGGGATCACCACGACGTACCCTCGCTCAACCAGGGACCGGGCCAGAAAATAATACATCCCGCGCTGTCCCGACTCCCAGGCTCCCCCGTAAAAGAACACCACCACCGGTCCCGGCTCGGCGGTCTCCCCGGCGGGACGGTAAACGTCCAGCCGCCGGCGCTCGTGCTCCCCGTAGCGAAGCCCCTCGGACCGGACGAGCCCCTCCCCCGACAGCAGGCCGTTGTAGAGTTTCGCCAGTAGAAAACGGGGGGACAGCGAGAGGGTCATCGTATCCGTCCGGGTCGTTTGGGTCGTCCTAAACGCGTGATGATCATTCCGACTCCGCCGTCCGGCGGGTCGAGGGCTGCCGGCGCAGGTTCAGGGATTTCTTCCGACGGCGGCGCACCTTCAGGTTCAAGAATTCCACGCCCGCCGAGAACGCCATGGCGAAGTAGATGTAGCCGCGGGGCACGTGAAACCCCAGGCCGTCGGACACCAGGATCGATCCGACCAGGATCAAAAACGCCAGGGCGAGCATTTTGAAGGAGGGATGCTCCTCGATGAATTCCCCGATCACGTTCACGCTCAGGATCATCACGGTCATGGCGACCAGCATGGAAATCACGATGATCGAGATTTCCTCCACGAGGCCGATCGCCGTGATGACCGAATCGATCGAGAAAACCGCGTCCAGCAAAAAGACCTGCACGAGAACGGCGAAAAGGGTATCGGCGTGGCCGGCCTGTTCCTTCTTCTCGAACGGTTCGGGGCCCTCCAGGTTATCGTGAATCTCGGTGGTGCTTTTCGCGAGAAGAAACAATCCACCCCCCATGAGGATGAAATCCCGCGCCGAGAAGGCGTGACCCAGAAGCTCCAGAACGACCACGTCCAGCGACATGATCCAGGCGATGAGAAACAGCATCCCGAGCCGGCCGAGCAGGGCCATCGCCAGGCCCAGCCGACGCGCGAAATCCCGCTGTTTCGCGGGAAGGTTGCCGGACAGGATCGAGATGAACAGGATGTTGTCCACGCCCAGGACGATCTCGAGTGCCGTCAGGCTGAGCAGGGCGACCCAGGCTTCGAAATGCACGATCCATTCGAACATAATGATGTCTCCCTCCGTGGGGTTACGTCGGTTCAAACCATCGGGCCGGACGGCCAAAAGTGTGTAAACTCACCCCCGGGTCGTGAAGCACGTTCCCGGCGGGGCCCCGGGAACAACCGAAAGGACGTGGTCGGCGTGGCGGAGATCGGGATGAACCTGGTGGTGCTCCTCCTCTGGCTGCTGGGTCTGGGGGCCCTCTGGTCGGACCGCCGGGCGATCCGGGTGGCCGGGTGGGTGCTGATGGGACTGGGCATCGCCGTGCTGGGGTTTCGCACCCTGGCCATGCTCTCCCGCTGGCTGGGGGGATAATCCCCCGGAAGATATATCCCCCGGAGAGTCCTCCGGACGTTGGTTTCCGCTTGACGTTGGTTCCGTTTTTCGAGGATGAATGGGGACGATCCAGCCATGGACTCGACGACCCGGGAGCGCTCCGCGTCGAACCGGCTCTTCGGGTACCACGTGGACAAATACCGCTTCTGGCTGATCTTCACCCTGATGCTGGTCTTTTTCACCTCCCCGCTGGCCCACCTCCCCTTCCTGTTCGGCTACGGGGAACTCGCCAGCATTGCCGCGGGCCTGGCT
>CAZEBV010000084.1:0-10133 GCA_964510695.1 uncultured bacterium | reverse complement strand
GCTCTGGAACCTCACGGGCGGCGAGGTGCACGCCACCGACGCCACGAACGCCTCCCGAACGCTGCTGTACAACATCCGGGAGGACGGCTGGGACGACGAGCTCTGCGACCGGTTCGACGTTCCGCCCTCCGTGCTTCCGGAAGTCCGGGACTCGAGCGGGTTCTACGGTGAACTGGATCCCAACGTCCTGGGGGCCTCGGTGCCGGTCACCGGCGTGGCCGGGGACCAGCAGTCCGCCCTTTTCGGGCAGGCGTGCACCCATCCGGGCATGGCCAAGAACACGTACGGGACAGGCTGCTTCATGCTCACCTACACTGGCGAGGAAGCCCCGGTCTCCGAGCATCGGCTGCTGACCACGCTGGCCGCCCGACTGGACGGGCGAACGGTCTACGCTCTGGAGGGCAGCGTCTTCACGGCCGGGGCGGCCGTTGAGTGGCTGAAGGAGGGCCTGGGGATCATCGATGACGCCCACGAGGTCGAGGAGCTGGCCCGCCGGTGCGGCGGAACCGACGGCACCTACCTCGTGCCGGCCTTCACCGGGCTGGGTGCCCCGGACTGGGAACCCGATGCCCGGGGCACCCTCGTGGGTCTGACCCGGGACACCACGGACGCCCAGATCGCCCGGGCCACCCTGGAGGGCATCGCCCACCAGTCCGCCGATTTGCTCGAGGCGATGGCGTCGGACGTCTCCTCGGACCTCTCGGAACTGCGTGTGGACGGCGGGGCCGCCCGGAACGACCTTCTTCTTCAGGTGCAGGCCGACCTCCTCGACGTGCCGGTGATGCGCCCCGACAGCGTGGAGACCACCGCCCGGGGCGCCGCCCTCCTGGCCGGACTGGCGGTGGACGTCTGGTCGGACCCAAAGGCCCTGCGGGACGATTACCACGTCGACCGCCGCTTCGAGCCCCGCATGGACGAGGCCGTCCGACGGAAACACCGCCGGGGTTGGGAGCGGGCCCTTGACGCCGCGCTTCACTGGGCCCGGCAGGATAAATCCTGAGAAGGCCCTTCCGGCAACCTCGCTCGCCGGACCGATCTACACGTCCGTTAGCGGGTCAACTGATACCGAATTCCGACGAAGCTCGCCGCATCCCGCAGCGTCGACCGAGCGTTCGAGGGCGTGGGGAGGCGAAACGTGATGACAGCGTCGAAGGACGCCACCGAACACCGTTTCCTGTCGGGGGACGCCCGCGACCGGCTCGACGCCGAACCCGACGGGTCGGTGGACCTCGTCGTGACCTCCCCGCCCTACTGGCAGATCAAGGACTACGACATCGAGGGGCAGATCGGGGCGGACGAACGCTACGAGGACTACCTCGACTCCCTGCGCTCGGTCTGGGAGGCCTGCCACCGCCTTTTGAAACCGGGCTGTCGGATGGCCGTGAACATCGGCGACCAGTACCTGCGGGCGAGCGAATACGGACGCTACCGGGTAAAACCCATTCCCGCCGACACGATTCGGGCCGGGCGTGAGGTCGGGTTCGACTTCATGGGAAACATCATCTGGCGGAAGGTCAGCTCCACCGAGACGACGGGGGGCGGCACCTGGATGGGGTCCACCTACCATCCCAAGGACGGCCACGTGACCTACGAACACGAGTACATCATCCTGTTTCGTAAACGGGGCGACTGGGACCGCCCGGAGGACGAGGAAATCCTGGATAAAAGCCGGCTGACCAAGCAGCAGCGGTCCCGCTGGTTCCGGGGGTACTGGGAGCTTTCGCCGGAACGCCAGGACGACCACGCCGCCAAGTTTCCGGTGGAACTTCCCGCCCGCCTCATCCGGATGTACTCCTTCTACGGGGAGACGGTCCTCGACCCGTTTTTGGGAAGCGGTACGACGTCGGTGGCCGCCCGGCGGCACGGCCGGGACAGCCTCGGGGTGGAGTTGAACCCGGACTACATCGAGCTGGCCCGGGATCGGCTCGGCTTCACGGTGGAGGACCGCGTGGCCGGGGACAGCAACCCGGACGAAAAACGGTACCGAATCGATGACGCGCGCCTTCGGATCCAGCCCTGATCCGGATCAAAGACCGTCCCGCCGCGTTAAGGTAGGCTGACCGACGGAAGCGGTCCGTGTGGGCGGGCAGGCTGGTCTCGTCGCGACACGGCCGTTCACCCCGAGCGGAACGAGGAGGCAATGCCTTGACGGTATCCGATCGCATCGCGGCGTCCCTCGAGGCCGAGGGCGTCGAGTACGTCTTCGGCCTGCCCGGGGAGGAGAACGAGGACCTTCTGTTCTCCCTGGACGATTCGGAGGTTCGGTTCATCCCCACCCGCCACGAACAGGGGGCGGCCTTCATGGCCGACGTCTGGGGCCGCCTGACCGGGGAGGCCGGCGTCTGCCTCGCCACGCTGGGCCCCGGTGCCACCAACCTCCTGACGGGGGTGGCCGACGCTCAGCTCGACAAAAGCCCCGTCCTGGCCCTCACCGGGCAGGGGGGACTCGAACGACTGCACCAGGAGAGCCACCAGCACATCAACGTCGTCAACATGTTTCGGCCCATTACGAAGTGGAACACGGCCGTCTCCGACCCGGACATCGCCGGGGAGGTCATCCGGAAGGCCTTCAAGGTGGCGCAGGCCGAAAAACCCGGCGCCGTGCACGTGGAACTTTCGGAGGACGTGGCCGGCCAACAGACCGCGGCCTCGACCATCCCCCCGAGAACGGTGCGGCGTCCCTCCCCGGACGGTCAGTCCCTGATGGACGCCCTGGAGCTCCTGGAAACGGCCGAGCGCCCGCTGATCATGGCCGGCAACGGGGCCATCCGGAAGCGCTCCGCCCGGCACCTCCGACAGCTCGTGGAGGAGCACGAGATCCCCGTGGTGCATACCTTCATGGGCAAGGGGGCCGTGTCGGACCGCGACGAGCACTCCCTGTTCAGCATCGGCCTGGGGTTCCGGGACTACGTCATGGAGGCCGTGGATCAGGCCGACCTCGTGGTGACCGTCGGCTACGACATCGCCGAGTACGCCCCGGAGATGTGGAACCCCGAGGGGGAGCACACGATCGTGCACGTCGACTTCGAGCCGGCCGAAGTCTACACCCATTACCAGCCCGACGTGGAGATCGTCGCCGACATTTCCGCGTCCCTGACGGGGCTTATTCACCTGATGGACGAGCGGGACCTCGACTTCGACACCGAGTGGTATCGACCCATCCGCCGTACCCTACACGACGACATCACCGGCTGGCCGATCGAGGGGGAGGAGGGCTTCACCACCCCGGGGGCCCTGAACGTCCTGCGCGACGTCATGGGCGATCGGGACCTTCTGATCAGCGACGTGGGGTCCCACAAGATGTGGATCGCCCGCAACTTCCGGACCTGCTGCCCGAACGGCTGCATCATCTCCAACGGGCTGGCCAGCATGGGCATCGCGGTGCCGGGGGGCATCGCCGCCTCGCTGGTTCACCCGAACCGCAACATCGTGTGCGCCACCGGGGACGGGGGGTTCATGATGAACTCCCAGGAGCTGGAGACCGCCCGCCGGCTGAGCGTGGACATGACGGTGGTGATCTTCAACGACAACGACTACGGACTCATCAGCTGGAAGCAGCAAATGAGCCGCGGTACCTCCACGTCGACCCGCATCGGCAACCCCGACTTCCCCCGGTACGCCGAGAGCTTCGGCATCGACGGCTACCGCCCCGAAACCGCCGACGAACTGGTCGATCAGGTCCGTGAGGCGGTGACCTCGGACGGCCTCGCGGTGGTGGAGGTCCCCATCGACACCTCGGTGAACTTCGAACTGCTGAATCGACTCGAGGAGGACGGAGTCCTGGAAGAGGGAGGTGGTGTGCGTGTCCCTACGATCGGTTAACCCCGCCACCGAAGAGGTGGTGCGAACCTACGACACCATGAGCGACGGTGAACTCGACGGGGCCATCCGCGGCGCCCACCGGGCCCACCAAAGGTGGAAGCGGACCGATTTCGAGGATCGGGCCGAACCCCTGTTCGAGGCCGCCGAGCGTCTCCGAGAGGACGCCGGGGACCTCGCGGAAATCATGGCCCGTGAGATGGGCAAACCCCTGTCCCAGGGTCAATCGGAGGCCGAGAAGTGCGGCTGGGTCTGCGAGTATTACGCCGATCGGGCCGAAAAGCACCTCGCGGACCGTCCCGTGGAGACCGACGCCTCGGAAAGTTACGTGGCCTACCGTCCTTTGGGCGTCGTCCTCTCCATCATGCCGTGGAACTATCCTTTCTGGCAGGTCTTCCGGTTCGCGGCCCCCGCCCTGATGGCCGGCAACGCCGTGCTCCTCAAACACGCCGAGAACGTGCAGGGATGCGCCGACGCCATCGAGGAGCTTCTGCACGACGCGGGCGTTCCCGCGGAACTGTTCCGGGTGCTTCGGATCACGAAGGAACGGGTGCCCGCGGTGCTCGAACGGGACGAAATCCGCGCGGCCACCCTGACGGGCAGCACCCGGGCGGGCCGATCCGTCGGGGCCGAAGCCGGCAGCCAGATCAAACCCACCGTGCTGGAGCTGGGCGGCAGCGACCCTTACCTGGTGCTGGAGGACGCTGACCTCGAGCGCACCGTGGAGGCCTGCGTGCGGGCCCGCCTCCTCAACAGCGGCCAGAGCTGCATTGCCGCCAAGCGGTTCGTCGTGGTCGAGGAGGTTCGGGACCAATTCGTCGAACGGGTCGCGGCCTCCATGAAGGAGAAGACGATGGGGGGTCCCACCGAGGATCCGGACCTGGGCCCCCAGGCCCGCGGGGACCTTCGGGACGAGCTTCACGAGCAGGTGCGCCGGAGCATCGACGCCGGGGCCCGCTGCCTGGTGGGCGGGGAGGTGCCGGACCGGACGGGCTACTTCTACCCCCCCACCGTGCTGGACGGCGTCACCCCGGGGGCCCCGGCCTTCGAGGAGGAGCTGTTCGGGCCGGTGGCTTCGATTATCACCGTCGAGGACGAGGATGAGGCCATACACGTGGCCAACGACAGCCCCTTCGGGCTGGGCGCGGCCGTGTTCACGGAGGACGAAGCGCGCGGCGAGCGCATCGCCGCGGACGAGCTGGAGGCGGGCTGCTGCTTCGTCAACGCGTTCGTGCGCTCGGACCCCCGTCTCCCCTTCGGGGGAATCAAAGCCTCCGGCTACGGACGTGAACTCTCACGGGAGGGCATCCGGGAGTTCGTGAACGTCAAGACCGTGTACGTGGACTGACGGCCGGAGGCCGACGGGAGTCGGACCCTGTAACGGAGCCGTTTCATCAGGGTTCCTCGTCGGCCTTCATCACCAGGCAGGTGCTGGAGAGTCGAGCCACCAGGTCCCCGTCCTCGTTGTTGATGTCACACTCCACCAGGCCGATGGTCCGCCCCTTCCGGACCACCTCGCCCACCGCGGTGAGCTGTTCCTCGAACACCGGCTTCAGGTAGTTGGCCTTCAGCTCCACGGTGGTGAAGGACTCGCCCTCGTCGAGCAGGGTCGAGAACGCGATCCCCATGGCGGCATCCCCCACGTCGCACAGCACGCCGCCCTGCACCGTGCCCATCGGGTTCATGTGCTCGGGCCCGGCCTCGAACTCCACCACGGCCCGCCCCATCTCCCGGGAGACGGCCTCGAACCCCACCTGACGGGCAATCGGGGGCGGCGGGATGTCCCCCGACACGATCTCGTCCCGGTCGAAGGTCCGGCGGTCCTCGTAAAACTGGACTGATTCGCGGATGGCCGTGTGCCGTCGTCCGCCGTCCTTGAGGAGCTGTCCCACGGTGGTGCCGTCACCGCGGGCCACCGTCTGGAACCACTCGTGTTCCTCGGGTGAAAGGGTGACCTCCACCGTGTGGGTCGCGGCCGATTCGTCCATGGATCAACACCTCTCGGGTTGGTGAACGCGCGGGGTCAAAAAGCGCCGCCCCCGAGTCTACAACATCGCCCCGGGGAACCGTTCGTCCCTCGTTCAGGGACGGTAGACGGTGCCCTCCGGATGAATCTGCTCCCAGCGGTCCCGGTTCCAGACCACCCCCACCAGCGGACGCAGCGTCTCCCCCTCCAGCGGCCCCCGTATCGCACGGCCCGAGAGGCGCTCCCAGAGGGTGCCCGTGCCGTGATCCCGCATGAGGGGACGCGAGGGGCCCAAAGGGCCGGTATCCCCGGCGTCCACGGGTGCGAAGCTAAGCACCCTCCCGCCGACCCGCCGCGAGAAGACCGCCGTCTGAAGGGTTTCGGGCTCCATCGTCACCAGGACCGGGCGGCGGGCGACGGTGTCGTTGATCACCGGCCGACGGGCCAGGTGGACAAACGGGTAAAGCCGGGTCCGGGGACCCCGACCGAAGCTCACCCCGAACGCCTCGAGGTTGGCGGGTCCGGCCTCGTAATCGCTCACCCACCCGGCCAGGTATTCGAGCAGGTTCTGGGCCCCCGTACTCACGAGGACGTCCGTGTTGGGGTGCTGTCGCCTCCACTCGCGCCACAGGACCAGCCGGGCCGGCAGCTGCTTGAGGTGCCGCCCCGCCAGGGGCCCTTTCAGGGCCAGCCCGGTGGCATGATTCCATTTGCTCTCGGTCTGATGGTCGTACATCACGAAGGCCCCGCGGTACAGGACCCCCTCGTGACCGAACCGAAGCGTGACCGTATCCCCCTGAATCGACATCCTCCGGCTATGCACGATAGCCGTCTGGCAGACCGGTCACCAGCAGACCGCGATCGGATCCCCCGCGATGGTGTCGTTGACCAGCTCGTGCATCCCCATCACGGAAACCGGGTAGGCCTTCGCCTCCCCACCGTGGGCCACGCCGATCACCCACTCGGTGGGTCGGAGGGTTCCCTCGGCCTCCTCGGCCGGGGTCATGTCGGGGTTCTCCAGCACCCGAAACGTATCACGGGGAGCTCCGCGAACGGCGTGACGATCGTACGCTCGCCGCAGTTCCTCCGCCGAGCGGGGATCCTCCGCGGCCATCCCCGATCCCACCGTGAACGCCGTCACGAAAAGCGCCAGAACCCCCAGGCGGGTTCCGAAGTTCAAGGTCCTCACCCCCCTGCTTCAGGGTACGCCCTAACGCGGCGCAACAGACCCTAACAGGCTCACTCCCGGGGTTCATGGTGCGCACGCGCCCCTCTCCCGGATGGGACGGTCCCCCGGACGCCCCCGGCGAATCCCCGGTTCACTGCCGTTGAGCCGGAGGTGTTGTATCCTGTTGGTGTCAATGGACGTCGCTCTCTGTCATCCGAAGGGGGAGGCCGACCCCGGTGGAACGTTTCCGTGAACTTCGCAGCCACCTGACCGACCCGGACGCCCTCGAGGCAACCATCACCCGTCTGACGGAGGAAGGGCACCTCTCCCCGGCCCGGGCCGAGTCCCTGCGGGCGTCCCTTCCCCATACCGTGGAAGCCTCCAGCTACGTCCTGAAGCACCTGTCCGTGCACGTCTTCCTCTGCATCGTCTTCGCCATGGACATGCTGCCGCTTCCCCTGGGGATGATCTCCCGTTCGAGCTGGGTGGCGGGCAACCGGATCTACCACTCCTTCGCGGGGAACCCCGAACGGAAGGACGTGCACTCCTACAGCGTGCTGGCAGCCTCGCTGATTCCCTGGCTGGGGGGGCTCGCCTACGTGATTCCCCTCCGTCAGGTCGGGGACCACGCGGTCTTCCTCTACGCCAACCACGTCAGTTACTGGCAGTGGGACCGGTCCTTCGAGTCCTTCCTTCACGCCCGTTCCGACTGGATCAGCCAGCCGGCCCGGCGGCTCATGGGCATCCCCGACGGCGACACGGTCACCGCGCCGGAAACCCCGCCCGCCTGAGCCGGAGTTCCCGCTCGATCCGCTAGTCCTTCGCCAGCGCCCGCAGCCCCCCGCAGGCGGCGTCCACGCCCACCACCAGCACGAAGTACACCACCAGAAGCAGCGTGACCTCGGTGTAGTGAAACCAGTTCATGCTGAGTCGAAAGTGAAGCCCCAGTCCTCCGGCGCTCACGAAACCCACCACGATCGTGGCCCGGATGATGTCCTCCCAGCGATACAGAAGGTAGGTCAAAAACTTCGGGGTCACGATCGGAAGCAGGCCGTAAACAAGCACCTGAAAGAACCCCGCCCCGCTGCTGCGAAGCGCCCGGGCCGGCCGAAGGTCGGCGTCCTCCACCACCTCGGTGCACAGTTTGCCCAGGATGCCGAAGTTGTGGACCGCCAGGGCCAGGGCCCCCGGCAGGACGCCGGGTTTGAAGACGAAGACGATCAGCATCGCCCAGAACAGCTCCGGGATCCCGCGGGCCAGCACGTAGGCGGCCCGGAGGGCGGGGGACAGGATCCGACCCAGGGCCGGCGGAAGCAGGGAAAGGGTGCCCTCCTCGGTGCGCCGGGAAGCCGCCAGCACCGTCACGAGCATGCCGATTCCGGCCATGCCCACGGCCATCAGGCTCATCTTCAGCGTAACCAGGGCCAGGCGCCCGGCGTGAACCCACCGGCCCGGACGGTGGAAGGCGGGATCCTCGGTCCCCTCCCCCAGAAGCTCCCCCAAAAAAGCCCGGGCACTGCTTCGGTTGGCGGCCGAGAACAGGCCGCCCCCCGGGTCCTCGCCGACCAGCAGGAACCCCCAGGTGCCCGCGACGAGCAGAAACAGGACCAGGCCGGCCAGCCGCAGAACGGTCCGGTCGCTGATCCACGGACGGGTGTTTTTCCCGTCGGAGCGGGCATGCGGGACCGACCCGCTCACCGGACCAGCGCCTCCCGGACCCGGGCGCTGCCGATCCCGACGAGCACCACGAGGCCGATCAGCAGGTAGACGAAGGTCCAGGCCTCGTGGAAGTGGAGGTCATCCAGGGAAATTTGAATCTGGTAGCCCAGCCCGCCCAGCCCCACGAAACTCATGATGGCGGCCGAGCGGATGGCACACTCGTACCGAAACAGGGTGTAGCTGATCAGGTCGGCCAGGGCCTGGGGAAGCCGGCCGTAGAACAGAAGCTGCCAGCGGCCCGCCCCGGAGGCACGCAGCGCACGGAGGGGCTCGTCCCGGACGTCGTTGAGCTGATCGGCCAGGATCCGTCCCAGGATCCCGGCGTAGGGGATCGTGATGGCCGCGATCGCCGCCGCGGGGGTCAAACCGACCGCGGCCACGAACAGCCAGGCCCACACCAGCTCGTGAATCGCCCGCATGCCGGCCAGAAGCGTCCGGAAGACCCCGGTGGACAGCCACGGCAGGACGGTCCCCTCCGGCAGGGTGCCCGAGGCCAGGACCCCCAGCGGATAACCGACGAGGACGGCCAGGGTCATGCCGGCGGTGGCGTAGGCCACCGTGCGCCAGGCCGCGGCGAGTCCGACCGTGAGGATCCCGGGCGAAAGCTCCGGCGTCACCATGGCCCCCAGCAGGTCCAGGGCCGTCCCCCACCCGCCCGGGTGGACGAGGCCCTCCGACCAGGGGACCGCGGTTAAACTCCACAGGAAGGCCGCAAGCAGAATCAGCGTCAGCCACGTGCGGCGGTGGCGGGTGAGTCGAAGCGAGTTCATCCGCCGGACGTTTGCTCGAGCTCGTAGAGGGTCTCCAGTTCGTCTTCCCCGATCGCCCCGGCCTTCCGGTCGAAGAGCACCTGCCCCCGTCTGAGGGCGATAATGCGGGGGAAGAACTCCAGGGCCAGGTCCACCGTGTGCAGGCTGACCAGCAGGGTAAGATCATCCTCCCGCGCAATCTCGAGCAGGGTCGTGAGGAGGTCCCGGGCCCGGGCGGGATCGACCGACGCGACCGGTTCGTCGGCCAGGATCGCCCGGGGCTTCTGCACGAGGAGCCTCGCCAGGGCGACCCGCTGCTGTTCACCCCCCGACAGGCGGGCGGTTTTCTCGAAGAGTCGATCCGGGATCCCCACCCGCCGCATGGCCTCCTCGGCCGCGGATCGATCCTGGGGCACCAGAAGGGACAGCAGGGAACGGACGAGCCCCCACTCCCCGAGCCGGCCCGCCAGCACGTTGTGGACGGCGGGCAGCTGATCCACCAGGTCGAACTGCTGATGCATGATGCCCACCCGCCGGGAAAACTCGGGCCCCGGCTGCCAATCACGGTAGTCCCGACCGTCGATCGTCAGTTCCCCGGCGTCCGGGTCGAGCAGGCGGGAAAAAAGGTGAAGCAGGGTGGTCTTGCCGGCCCCGCTGGGGCCGATGAACCCGGCGCACTCGCCGCGGTCGATCGACAGTGAAACACCGTCGA
>CAZEBV010000083.1:2245-10171 GCA_964510695.1 uncultured bacterium | reverse complement strand
ACCACCTGGTGGTTTGTCAGGAGTCACGAGACAGGGGTGGACGGTGAGAGCTTCTGCCGGGCCGCGCGCGCGGCCTACCGCTCCCTCGCGCAGGCGTCGGCCGCCGACAAGAACGAGGCCCTGGAATCCATTGCGCGCACCCTGAAGAATCAGCGCGACGAGATCCTGGCGGCGAACCGTAAGGACGTGGCGGACGCCCGGGAGGAGGGGCTCTCGGAGGCGCTCGTCGACCGGCTGGAGCTGACCCCCGACCGGCTGGACGGCATGATCGACGGCGTGCGTGAGGTGATTCAGCTGGAGGACCCGGTGGGGAAGGTGCTGGGCATCAACGAGCGTCCCAACGGCCTCCGGGTGGGCCGGCAGCGGGTTCCGCTGGGCGTCATCGGCATGATCTACGAGTCCCGCCCGAACGTGACGATCGACGCCACGGTGCTGTGCCTCAAGGCCGGCAACGCCGTGCTGCTTCGGGGCGGTTCCGAGGCGAAGCGCACCAACTACCTGCTGGTGGACGCGGTGCAGGAGGCCCTCGACGGCCACCTGCCGCCGGAGAGCGTCCAGATTTTGCGCGACCAGAGCCACGACCTCGTGGACGAGATGCTGACCCAGGACGAGTACCTCGACGTAATCATCCCCCGCGGCGGCGAGGCCCTGATCCGGATGGTGGCCGAGACGTCCTCCATCCCGGTCATCAAACACTACAAGGGTGTCTGTCACGTCTACGTGGCCGAGTCCGCGGACCGTGAGATGGCCCACGACATCGTCATGAACGCCAAGACCCAGCGGCCCTCCACCTGCAACGCCATGGAGACGCTGCTTCTGCACGAGGACCTCGAGGACGCGTTCGTCGAGGGGCTGTTCGAGGACCTGGCCTCGGCCGGGGTCGAGCTGCGCGTGGACGCCGACCTCCAGGAGCGCTTCGCGGACGGGGACCTCGAGCTTCACCCCGCCTCCGAGGCGGACTGGGACGAGGAGTACCTGGACCTGGTGCTGAGCGTGCGCACCGTGGGGTCCTTCGACGAGGCCGTTGACCACATCAACACGCACGGCAACCACTCCGACGCCATCGTGACGGGCCGCTACGTCGACGCCGAGGCGTTCCTGGATCGCGTCGATTCCTCGGCGGTGTTCGTCAACGCCTCCACCCGCTTCAACGACGGTTACCAGTTCGGGCTGGGGGCCGAGATCGGGATCAGCACCGACCGCATCCACGCGCGCGGCCCCATGGGACTCGAGGAGCTGACCATTCCCAAATACGTGGTCTACGGCGACGGGCAGCTTCGGGGGTGACGCTCACCCTCGCGTGGAAGGGGATTCCTCCCATGATTCGCTCCCGTCCGATTCCCGGGCCGTTCACGGACCGCCCGCCCGGGGTGGGTCCGGATGCCTGAGACCGCCCCGAACCGGATGGGGGTGTTCGGCGGCACCTTCAACCCGCTTCACCACGGCCACCTGATCGCCGTCCAGGAGGCCGCCCACGAACTGGGGCTCGCCGGGGTTCTGTTCGTGCCGGCCCCGCGGCCCCCGCACCGGGACCCCCCCGAGGTCAAGGCCAACCACCGCCTGGAGATGACCCGACGGGCCCTCGAGGGTCATGGTGTCTTTCGCGTCAGCGACGTGGAATACCGCCGTGAGGACCCCTCCTACACCGTCGACACCTTGGAGGTTCTCGCCGACGAGGACCCCGATCGGGACCTCGTGCTGCTGGTGGGGGCCGACGAACTGATTCAGTTTCGTTCCTGGCACCGGTGGGAAACCGTCCTCGAGCGCGCCGAGGTGGTGGGCATGAACCGGCCCGGCTTCGAGCGGGAGGAGGTCCCGGACGCGGTCCTGAGGCGCTGTTCCTTCGTGGAGGTGCCCGAGGTGGACGTTTCCTCCACGCGCATCCGCCGGCGGCTCCGGGCGGGCGATCCCGCCCGAAGCTTCGTACCGGGTTCCGTCTGGGAGTACATCCGGGAGCACGGCCTGTACGGAGGGGACGAGGGATGAACGTCGACGTGGAACCCGACCACGAACGGTTCGTGAAAGACGCGGTGTCCCCCGGCCGCTGGGAACACGTGCGGGGCGTGGTGGAGATGACCGCCCGGCTGGGGGAGGCCTACCCTCAGCTGCCCGGCGAGCCCCTCCGGGTCGCCGCCCTGTTCCACGACAACGCCCGTGACCTCGAGCAAAACGTCCAGCGGCGCCTGGCGGAGGCCTACCGCGGAGGGTTCGACCCCGTCGAGGCCGCGACGCCTCCCCTCTGGCACGCCCCGGCGGGCGCGCAGCGCATGGTGGAGAGCTTCGGCATGGACGCCGACGATTTGGCCGTGCGGGCGGTGGCGTTTCACTCCACGGGCCATCCCTCCCTGGATCCGGTCTTGAAGGGGCTGCTGCTGGCCGACTACGTCGAACCCAGCCGGACCTTCGCCCGGGCCGAATCCCTGCGTGAGCGGGTCGGCTCGGCGGACCTCGACGAGCTCGTACGGGGGGTTCTGACGGGGAAAATCATGACCTGCCTGGAGCGGGACCTGCCGATTCATCCCCGGGGCGTGGAGGCCTACAACACGCTGTGCGACTGACGACGTTCGTGGTGCTGATGACCGTGCTCCTTCTGGGGGTCGGGGCCGGCCTGACCTATTTCATCACGGCCGGTCCCGCGGCGGACGCCAGCGGGCAGGCGGCCCGCCTGGACGACCTCATCGACGAGGAGAAACGGGTCCAGTGGGTGGTGATTCACGGCGAGCCCGGGGCGGTCGAGAACGTCTACCTGCTGAGTTACGAGCCCCTCTCCAACCGCTTCTCGGCGGTCTACCTGGACGGTGATAACCGGATCGTTTCCTCGGGCCTGGGCGGGATGCATCGGCTCAGCGAGGTGGCCAATCAGCTGTCGCCGGACGAGGTGCGAAGGGACCTCGCGGGGGCCCTGGAGATCGACCTTCCGTTCTGGATTCGGACCCGCCCCGAGGATCTTTCCTACCTGGTGGACGTCATGGGCGGGGTGAGGCTGGAGCTGCTCTCGCCCCCCGAGGGGGATTCGCCCGCCCGGGAACCCCGGCGCACCGAGCGGTGGGTGGACGGGTCCATGGCCCACGACTACGCGTCCACCGCCTACGAAGAATACGACGAGCAGGGCCGCCGCTACCGCCACAAGACCCTCTTTCTCTCCATGCTTCGGTGGAGTCACCGCCACGAGCAGACCGTCCGGGATTCCTCCTTCCTGAAGGCCGTTCACGATCGCGTGGAGACCAACCTCACCCTGGACGACCTCGAGCGGATGGCGGACGTCATGGTGGAGATGCAGGAGACGAAGGTGAAGTTTCCCGGCCCGCTTCGCCTCAAGACCGTGGACGATCAGTCCGGGGTTGTCGGCCCCAAGACGGTCGAGAACATGTTCCCCAAGCCCCTCAGGCGCATCATCCGGAAGTCCGAACCCCAGGAGGAAATCCAGGTTCAGGTGCTGAACGGGGCCGGGGTGGCCAACCTGGGCGGCGTGGTGCGGGATTTCCTGCAGCCCAGGGAGGGGATCGACGTCGTGGAGGTGGGCAACGCCGAGCGGTTCAACTACGAGACCACCCAGATCATCGACCGCAGCAACAACCCCCAGTCGGCCGATCGAATCCGGGATATTCTGGGCTCCGGGCAGATCGTGTCCGAGCCCTCCGACCGGCTTCTCGTCGACGTGACGGTAATTGCGGGGCACGATCTGAAACGTATGATTAACACACGGTCATGAACCCGGTTTCGGCCGCTTTGATCCTGTTTTAACGCGGGGAGGCATGCTTTTGTCTGACACGCTGTCGCTGGCCCGCCGCACGGCGGAGCTGCTGAAGGAAAACAAGGCCCAGGACGTGGTCATCCTCAACGTGGCGGAGAACTTCGGCCTGACCGATTATTTCGTGATCGCCACCGGGCAGTCCCGCCCCCACCTGGGGTTTCTGAGCAAGGAGCTGAAGCAGTTCCTCTCGGAGGAGTGCGGCGATTCCCTTCCCGCGGCCGAGGGCGAGGCGGAGCAGGGCTGGATCCTGAAGGACTGCCGGGACGTGGTCGTGCACCTGTTCACGGAGGAGACGCGCCAGTATTACGACCTCGAAGGGCTCTGGGGGGACGCGGAGGTCATCCCGGCCTGACGTCGAGTGCTCGATTTCCCCGCCTTCCCCTCGATCCGGCGCCGGTCGTCCGCGCGCCGGACTTTTCGTCCGTACGGGCGCTCGGGCGGCTGACGCCGCCGTTCCCCGGACGGGGCCGCCGGGCCCCCGAGGGGGGCGAGCCCGCATCCCACGCTTGAAATCCGCACGCCGATCCGCCGACAAACAACCCGGGAGTGATTCGACGATGGATCGCCTTCTGACGCTGCTGGAGGAGAACGGACGGTCGGACCCCGAGGAACTCGCGGACGTGCTGGACCTCAGTGCGGACGAGGTGCGCGAGAAGATTCGCGAGTACGAATCCGAGGGCATCATCCAGGGGTACAAGGCCGTCATCAACCGGGAGAAGCTCCCCGAGAAGGACTCCCCCGTGACCGCCCTCATCGAGGTGCGCATCTCCCCCCAGCCCGACACCGGCTTCGAGTCCGTGGCGCAGTCCATCTACGGTCATCCCGAGGTGAAGGCCTGCTACCTCTGTTCGGGCGATTACGACCTTCTCATCCGGGTGGAGGGGGACGACCTGCAGCAGATCGCCCAGTTCGTGGCCACCGAGCTGGCCGCCCTCGAGACCGTCCAGGGCACCGTGTCTCACTTCCTGCTGAAAACCTACAAGGAGGACGGGATCCGGTTCGACGAGCCGACGCCGGACCACCGTCTGTCGATCTCTCTATGAGCCGCGTCTCCAGGGTCGTCTCGGAGCTGCGTCCCTCCGGCATCCGGGATTTCTTCGAGCTCGTGATGGGGAAGGACGAGGTGATCTCCCTGGGCGTGGGCGAACCCGACTTCACCACGCCCTGGCACATTCGCGAGGCGGCCGTGGGGGCCCTGGAGGACGGCTACACGAACTACACTTCCAACCGGGGACTCCTCGAGCTCCGGGAAACCATCGCGGACCACCTCGACGGGCGGCACGGCCTGGACTACGACCCCGGGGAGGAGATCCTGGTCACCACCGGGGTCAGCGAGGGGCTGGACCTGGCCGTACGGGCGCTCATGAACCCCGGGGACGACGTCGTCGTGCCCACCCCCTGCTACATCTCCTACGAGCCGGCGGTTCGCATGGCGGGCGGCACCGTCAACACGGTACGCACCCGCCCCGAGGAGGATTTCCGGCTGACCCCCGACGCCCTCGACGAGGCCGTCCGGGAGGAGACCCGTATCCTGGTGCTTAACTACCCGGCCAACCCCACCGGCACCAGCTACTCGCATGACCAGCTTGAGGCCCTGGCGGAGGTCGTCGTCGAGCACGATTTGATCGTGGTGGCCGACGAGATCTACGCCGATCTGACCTACGGTCAGGACCACGTGACCTTCCCGTCCCTCCCCGGTGCGCGGGACCGGACGGTCATGCTGAACGGGTTCTCGAAGAGCTACGCCATGACGGGGTTCCGGGTGGGCTACGCCGCGGGGCCGCCCGACATCCTCGGGACCATGACCAAGATCCACCAGTACACCATGCTGTGTGCGCCCACCCCGGCCCAGTTCGCGGCCATCGAGGCCCTGCTGAACGGGGCCAACGAGGTCGAGGCCATGCGGGAGGAGTACAACCGCCGCCGGGAGATGGTGCTTCGGTATTTCCGCAGCATGGGGCTGGACTGCCCCGAGCCGGAGGGGGCCTTCTACGCCTTCCCGGCGGTGCCGGACTGCGTGGAGGACACCGAGAGCTTCTGTCGGGGGCTGCTGGAGGCCGAGAACGTGGCCGCCGTGCCGGGCAGTGCCTTCGGGCCCGGCGGGGAAGGGCGCGTGCGCGTTTCCTACGCCACGGACCGGGAGCGCCTCCGGGAGGCCCTGGAGCGCTTCGAGCGCTACGTCGAGCGGCGCCGGGAGGAAGCCGGCTCGGACGACGCCGGTGAGGCCGCCGCGGAAGCCTCGGTTCAGTCCGGGCGCCGCTGAGTCCCCCGTGCCCGAGTGGGCGGAGGGTGAGGACCGGGTCCCGCGCATCCTGCTTTTGACGGCCCGCCCGGAGGAGTACCGGCCAGCGCTTTCGGCCCTGGAGGACGTGGACGAGAAACTGCACCAGAACCATCCCTACCACCTGTGGTCCACGCCCCGCGTCGAGGTGCGCATGACCCACACCGGGGTGGGGGAAGAGGCGGTCCTTGGGACTTTGTCGGCCATCCAGGGGGTCCTTCAGCCGGACCTCGTGCTGGTCTCCGGCACGGCGGGGGGGCTGCGGGAGGATCTCGCGATGGGCTCCCCGTTTCTCCCCACGGCCGTGACGGCCTCGGGCACGGAACGATGGGCCTACCCCTCCACGGAAATCCTGGAGTGGCTGCGGGAGATCGTGGCGGTGGATCCGGGCGGCGAGCCGGTGCGGACCGGCCCCCAGGTGAGCGTCCGTGAACCCGTCGTCCAGCGGGACGAGCGCCGCCGGCTGGCCGAATGGTCCGGGGCCATGGCCGTGGACATGGAGACCTTCTTCGTGCTGCGCCGCCTTCGGGAGCGGGTCACGACGGAGGAGTTCACGTGGGCGGGGCTGCGGGTGATCTCCGACGGGCTGGACGACAACGACCCCGAGGCGGTCCTGGAGGCCCAACAGCCGGCCTGTAAACGGCTGGCCCACCACCTGGCGGCCTTCTTCACGGCGCTCGAGGCCCCGGAGACCTGGGAGGGGGGCTAAAGTCCCCGGAGAGATGGAAGTCCGGGGAGTCAGGCCAGATTTTACTGGACGTGCTTGCTCCGCGGCGGGTCCTTACTCCGATCGATTTCTTTCCTCGTTACGAGAGGATCCCTTCGACCCTTCAGGAAAGGTTTCGTTCCCCGACTTCGGTCCCGCCCCGAAGCTGTGACGCTTGTCGGCCGTCGTGTTGCGGTGCTGTGCTCGTCAAGTAGACTCGCCAGCATCTTCCGAACAGGACTAAGTGTATTCGTCACGTAAGGTCTTGGGTGATGGCGTCGGAGGAAACGAAAGGGGAGCCTCGTGCTCAACGTCCTGATCAGCTACCCGAGCTACACTCAGGAGCAGATTTACCTCCCCTACATCTTCGGTCTACTCAAAACCTTCTGCGATCGGGACCCGGATCTGGCCGAGCGGGTCAACTGGCTGATGCCCGTCTACGGCCAGGACGCCGCCGAGGTCATGCTCGAGGGGTACGACCTGTCCTCGATCGACGTCTTCGGGTTGAGCTGCTACTCGTGGAACTGGTTTCTTCAGCAGGAACTCGCCGGCCGAATTCGCCGTGCCAACCCCGACTGCCTCACGGTCGCCGGCGGTCCCCACTGCGATTACGAGGATCCCGGCTTCTTCGACGGCAACCCCTGGCTGGATGTCGTCGTCAAGCAGGACGGTCAGATCCCCTTCCGGGAGATCCTTCGCAACCAGCTTCACGGTGAGCCGGCGCTTTCGTCGATCCCGGGTCTGTACCTTCCCGACGAGGACGGTGCTTCGACCCTGACCGCCCCGCCCCGGCTGCTCGAGGAGGATGAGATTCCGGCGACCAGCCCGTACGCTCAGCAGGCCGAGTATTTTAAACCGATCCTGGAGGACGCCCTCGAGAAGGCGAGTTCCGTCTTCGGGGTCTTCGAAACCAACCGGGGATGTCCCTACCACTGCAGCTTCTGCGACTGGGGGTCGCTCACCTTCAGCAGCGTCCGAAAATACCCTATGTCCCGGGTTAAGGAGAACATCCGCTGGCTGACCGCCAACCGGGTGCCCGACCTTCACCTCGCCGACGCCAACGTGGGCATCTTCGAGCGGGACGTCGAGATCATCGACTTTTTGGGCCGGCAGAAACAGAAGCACGGGACGCCCCGTGACATGATCTACTCACCCACCAAATCGAGGGCCACCCACCTGCCGGAG
>CAZEBV010000083.1:0-2235 GCA_964510695.1 uncultured bacterium | reverse complement strand
GATCGGAGGGCATTCCGATCTACGTGCACCTGATTCAGGGCAGCCCCTACGATACCTACGAGAAATGGAAGCAGTGTTTGGCCGACCTGATGGGTCGCGGGATCGACGGGGATTACTTCGTGATGGACTTCGAGCTGCTGCCCAACGCCCCGGCGGCCCGCGAGGAGTACCTGGAGGAGTGGGGGATCGAAACGACCACCATGAAGGTCGTTTCCTCGTCGACCGACCGGAACGGCGAGGCTTCCCCCAACACCGCGCTTCGAAAGATCATCACCTCCACGGATTCCTTCGACGAGGACGACTGGTGTCGGATGGGAGTCTACACGCACGCGGTTCGGGCGCTTCACTGTCGGGGGACCATCCGCGGTCTGGCCCACTACCTGCACTACTTCGAGGGGGTTTCCTTCCGAAGTTTCTACGACGGGCTCGTGGAGGAACTCGGGGGAGATCCCGGGACCTATCTCGGCGAGAGCCTGGAGAAAATTCGGCGGGCCAAACACGAATTCCTGGACGATCCGACCTTCCCCCACCAGACCGTGGAGCCCGAGGAGATGCTGCCCGATTACGATTACCGGATCCCCTGGCGGGACTGGCTGTTCATGAAATGTGCCGTGCAGCCCGATCTTTTCTTCCACGAGCTCAGGGAGTGGCTCCTGGGTCGGTTCCCCGTGGAGGAGTCCCGGGTTCTGGACCTGCTTCGTTATCAGCGACAGATCCTGGTCACCCCGGATTACGATGCGGGTCAGGAGAAGCGGTTCCGGGCCGACTGGGACTGGAAGGAGTATTTCGAACGTCCCCGCAACGAACTTCAGGAGGCCCCCGAGAAGGGATCGTGGGAGTTCGTCATCCGCCAGGAGGGGCTGGGTCCGGACCGGGAACCCTTAATCGAGTGGGATCAGTTCGATGGACACCTGAGGCGGGAGGCCTGGTTCAAGACCGCCGTGCGGTGGGCCCAGCGTCGACCGGACAGCCTGACGCTGCATCGGGTCCAGCGCTGCCGGCTCTCCCTGCCGGACCGGATCCTGACGGGGACCGCCCGGTCGGTCAACCGGCTGGTGTCGGCCCTGAACTGATTCCACACCCCTGGACCGCCTGGTTGGCCCCGAAGGGTCGTTCGGACCGCAGCCCCCGGCGGGTCCACCCGTCTCCGGGTGCGTTGCCTGTCCGTCTGGATCGGGTACACTTTGGGGTCATGGGGCAGGCGTCAGGCGTTCGATGCTTTCCGCTTCACATCAGCTTTTCCGTCGAAACGAGGGAGTTAACGATGGCCCGCTACTGTCAGGTGACCGGCAAGAAGCCGATGTCCGGCAACAACGTGTCCCACGCCAACAACCGCACGAAGCGCCGCCAGAAGCCCAACCTTCAGAAGAAGCGCTTCTATCTGCCCAGCGAGGACCGCTACATCACGCTGACGGTCTCCGCGAGGGGCATCAAGGTGATCGACAAGAAAGGCATCGAGCAGGTCGTCCAGGAGATCCGCGCCCGCGGCGAGGACGTCTAGGCGTTTCCCCGCGGCGTCGATAACAATGAGACGTCAGGAGTGAGTCCCTCATGCCCCGTGAACAGATCAAGATGGTGAGCACGGCCGGCACCGGCTACTTCTACACCACCACCAAGAACACCCGCAACACGCGTGACGACCTGGTGTTGAAGAAATACGACCCGGTCGCCGGCGAGCACGTCGAGTTCGAGGAAGCCGAGCTCGACTGACCCGCTCCGCCGCCCCCCTCTCTTCCTTCCTGTCTTTCAGCCTGCCTGGGGGATCCCCTGTCCCTTTGTTGCGTCCTTTATTAGGGTGGTAACGACCGTAAAGGCGGTCACGAGCGCTTCGTGGCGGCCTGACCACGTTCCCGGGCCGGAGTGGCGGAATCGGCAGACGCTCGGGACTCAAAATCCCGTGGGCTTAACCGCCCGTGCGGGTTCGAATCCCGCCTCCGGCACCACTTAAAATGTTATAGGTTGGTCACAGTATCGTTCGGGTAGCCCGGGTTGCTCCGCTGCGGGGTTATTCGAAGGGCTGCCCCCCGAAGGGTTCTGCTATTCAGGCTGTGAGGGCTGGTCGGAGCCGTCTCGCGGATTCCATCCTCCTAATCTCAACAATTCAACACCCGGGGCCATGCGGAATGTCTATTTCCATGACTGGAAATAATTGAACATCAGATGCTAATGCAACGAAAATGATACTCAACAAGAACTACTATCCTTCCTTTGGGGTCTGAAAGGCTGGGGGATGGG
>CAZEBV010000082.1:9928-10193 GCA_964510695.1 uncultured bacterium | reverse complement strand
CTCCACCAGTAGCGGCGGCGACGCCGTGACGTAGCCCCGCGGAAGTCGGGTTCCCACGCCGCGAACGTGGTTGAGAAGGTCCTCAACCTCACCGCTGATGGTACCTTCCGTGAAGGGCCGATGGAACTGGCCGTTCCGCGCGATAAACCCTTTGGCCCCCACGGAGAAATGACCGGCCACCGGATCCAGTCCCGAGCCCGGCTGGACGCTCGTGATCACGGGTCCCTCCCCCAGTTCCCCCAGGGCCTGTTCGAACGGGGTCTCC
>CAZEBV010000082.1:0-9918 GCA_964510695.1 uncultured bacterium | reverse complement strand
GGGCGGGAGCCGTAGCTTCGGGAGGCCCGGTGAACCTCCGGAAGGGGCCCCCGGGCGTTGAGGGTGTCGTTGCTCAGGCAGCGCCGGTAAACACCCTCCTCGATCAGCCTGACGGGCTCCATGCGGTATCCTTCGGCGTCGAACGTCCGGTTGCCCCCCCCCGCCTCCAGCGACGGATGGTCCCGAACGGTGATCCGTTCGTTGGCGACCCGGCTCCCCAGTCGATCCCGGGACCAGGCGGATCGTCCGTTCACGACCGCATCCCCGTCCAGCATCCGCCGGACGAGGCCAAGCAGCCCCGACGCGGCGCGGGCGTCCAGCAGGGCCGGCCCGGTCCACGACGCCGGCGGTTCGGATCCGAGCTGACGCCGTCCACGTTTAATTGCATCGTCGATGACGTCCGAAAGGTTCAGGTCCTCGAAGTAAACCCCCGACTGTCGCTCGTAGCCGGTTTCGACCTCCTCCCCGTCGGTGCAGACGGCCCAGACGCCCACCTGGAAGCGGGTGTAGGTTTCGGAGACGACCGGTTCCCCCCGCACGTAGAGGGAGGTGCGCCGCCGCTTCTCGGAGTAGGACGCCTGCAGCGTTCGTACCGACTCCTCCCCCAGGCGGGCCTCCAGGCGCTTTTGGACCGTCCGAACCCGGGGTTCGGGGGAGGTTCGGATCGTTCGATCAGACCAGCGTTCGTCCGTTTCACCGCGAAGGGACGATTCGGGCAGCCCCCGGTGTTCGTCCGGGTCCATCAGGGTCCGGGCGGCCTCGGCCCGATCGATGAGGTCCGCGGCCTCCAGCCGGGAACGGTTGGCGTAGGCGAACCCGGTTCGCCCGTCCTGGAACAGTCGAAGGCCCGCCCCGGCGTCCCGGTCGAGCTGGGAGGACTCGAGCGTGGCACCGTCCCACTCGTATGAGCGTGAAAGGCTCGTTTCCGCGTAGAGCTCACTGTCGGCCCCGGAGGCGTCGGCGCAGCGGCGGGCCAGCTCGTCGAAGTCGTTCATTCCCCCTCGCCTCCCACCGTGAGGTCCCGGACCCGCAGGGTGGGCTGACCCACGGTCACAGGGACCCACTGCCCCTTGCCGCAGACCCCGGGACGAAGCTCCAGGTCGTCCCCCACGGCGTCGATCCGATTCAGGACCTCCGGACCGTTGCCCACGAGAGCGGCCCCGCGAATGGGTTCGGTGAGGCGGCCGTTTTCGATCCGGTAGCCCTCGGTGATGGAGAAGATGAAGTCGCCGGACGCTGGATCCACCTGCCCCCCGCCGATGTGGGCGGCGTAAATGCCGTCGCCCGTCTCCCGTACGATGGCCTCGGGATCCGCGTCCCCGGCCTCGATGAAGGTGTTGGTCATCCGGGGAAGAATCGGGTGACGGAACGACTGTCGGCGTCCGTTGCCGGTGGGCTCACGGTCCAGGAGAGCCGCGTATTTACGGTCGCTTAGAACGTTCTGCATCACGCCGTCCCGGATGAGAACCGTGCGGGACGAGGGCGTTCCCTCGTCGTCGAACCGGAAGGCGCCGTTCTGGTTCTCGATCGAACCGTCGTCCACGAAGGTGACGTGTTCGGAGGCGACCGACTCCCCCAGGCGGCCGCTGTATTGGGAAACGTCCTGGTAGATATGATCGGCCTCGAACCCGTGCCCGCAGGCCTCGTGAAAGATGGTTCCCCCGAAGCCGGGACCGATGACCACGTCCTTCGGTCCGGGTTCGACGGGTTGGGCCTCCAGGGAGGTCAGCGCCCGGTCGGCGGCTTCCCGGGCGAGCTCGGCGGGGCTCTGTCGATCGAAGATCTCCTCCCCCTCGTACCCGGCCAACCGGCCGTGTCCGCGCTCACGACGGGAACCGTCCACGGCGATGGCCTCGACCACCAGACTGGTGTATCGCTGAGGTTCAGAGCGGATCCAGCCCGCCCGGTCCACGACCGCCATGCGCCGCCTCTTCTCCGTGTATCGCACCCGGACCCCTTCGATCCGATCGTCGCGGGCACGGGCCGTGGAATCGGCCTCCCGGACCCGACGCAGCTTCTCGGGGGAGGGTTCGGCGTCGATGTCACGGTCGATGGGCATCCGCCGTTCCTGGGGATCCTGCCACTCCATGGGTTCCGACTCCCGGGGCCTCAGGCCCAGGACCTCCCCGGACCGGGCGAGTTCGTCCAGCACGGAACCCGGCTCCGCGAAACTGAAGAAATGCGTGCGCTCCCCCTCCACCGCGCCGAGCCCCATGCCGACGTCGACCCCGCATTCCATGTCGTCGATCCGACCGTCCTCCAGCACCAGCCGAAACCGCCGGCCGGATTCCAGGAACGCGTGGAGGAGGTCGAACCGTGGAACGTTCCAGGCGTCCACGGCGTCCCGTCCGGTCCGAAGCCAGCGCCGCCAGGTGTCGTCGTCCACGACTTACTCCAGGTGCTCCAGGCTGAGGCTGATCAGGTCCTCGAGGCCGTCCTCGTCCGGATCGTAGTCCTCGTCGTCGAGCGCCCGCCGGACGGCCTCCCCCGCTTCCTTCTTGTCGAACCCCAGTCCGACCAGCGCTTCGGAGGCTTCGTGCATGATCGGCTGGTAGGTCGAGGTGTCCTCCGGGTGTCGGGGCAGTTTTTCCCCGAGTTCGACGACGAGCCGCCGGGCGGTTTTGTCCCCGACCCCCTTCACACGGGTCAGGGTTTCCAGGTCCTGCTGGAAGACGGCTTCCCGGAAGGCGTCCGAGCCGAGATCCGACAGGATGCTCAGGGCAAGCCGGGGACCGATGCCTTTCTGGGGAAGCAGCTGGCGGAAGAAGTCCCGGTTGGACCGACTCAAAAAACCGTAGAGGGCCATTTCGTCCTCGCGGACGTGAAGGTGGGTGAAGAGCCTGAGTTCGGACCCGGTGGACGGGTAGTTCTCCCGCTCGCTCTCCACGATGAACGCCTCGTAGGCCACGCCCGCCGAGGTCAGGAGGTTGACGCGGTCCCGTCCCACCTCCACGAGCGTCCCGTCGATAAAGGAGTACATCGGGTTATCGACCCCGGTGAATTGAGCTGAGAACGGACGGTTCACCGCCGAACCGAATTACCATAGGTTGAGGGGAACTAAAGGCCAACAACACCGGTTCGATCGGATCAGTCCGCGGTCCGATCGGCCAGCGTCAGCCCCAGGCCCTCCCGACCGTAGCGGCGGTTCAGGTGGATCATCATCGGGGCCAGGCGTTCGAGCGTTTGACTGCGTTCGAGATCCCCCGTGTCGTGGCCTCTCCAGCCGAGTCGACCGAGCAGGGTTTCGACGGTTCGCTTGCCCTCCGGGTCCCCGCAGTAAAAAACGTCCGAGGCGGGCGGGGTCTCCCCGTCCTCGAGCTGGGCGGCTCCAAGCGAGTGGAACCCGCTGACCAGGGCCACCGACTCGTCGTCCAGCCACCCCGCCAGTTCGAGCGCGGCGGAACCGGCGTCGGGAGCATCGTAGCGGTCGGGGGACCCCGGTTTCAGCGGGACGGTGGTATCCACGACGGTTTTGTCCGAAAGGGCCCCCGCCAGGGGTTCGAGCAGCGAGTCCCGCGCCCCGTAAGGAAGTACGAGTACGACCATGCGGCTCACCCGGAGGGCCGCCTCGTTGGCGTCCCCGCGGAGGTAATCCCCCGTGGACAGCGAATCCGCCGCGTCCCGGGCACGCTCGGCCTCCCGGGAGCCGATAACCGTGTTCACACCGGCCCGGGCAAGATGACGGCAGAGCCCCCGGCCGAACTGCCCGGTACCCCCGATGACGGACACGGGTTCGGGGAGAGAGGTCATGGTTGATCGTCCTTTCCGGTCGTCGGAATCGATACGGCACGTCACGAACGGGATCGTCCTCAGCGGAAGAAATCGTCCTCCTCGGGTCGAATCAGCGCACGGGCACCTCGACCGTCCGGGGAGCGCCGGGACAGTCCGGTGACGATCACGGCCGGGATTCCCCGTGACTTGCCCATAACCAGTTCGGCGCCTCCGGCGATCTCGTCGGCCACGGCGATCAGGGAGCGTCGTAGAGGACGGCCGTGGTCGTCGGTCTCCCCACGGTGGTCGCGGAACGGGTCGAGCCCCGCGAGGCCGATCGCCACGTTGCGCTGACCGCGGCGCCACGGTCGTCCCCACGTGTCGGTCACCAGTACGGCGGGCCCGGCATCCAGTCCGGCCTCGAGCTCCCCCCGGATCCGCCGGGCGGAATCGTCCGGATCCGCGGGCAGCGGCAGGATCCGGTCCTCGCCCTCGAGGTTGGATCGATCCACCCCGGCGTTGGCGCAGACGAACCCGGGGGTCGTCTCGGCGATTATCAAACCGGCCTCCGCGTGATCGATCCTACTCGAGTTGTCTATCTGGGCGAGGACCTCACGGGCATCCCGGCCCAGGGTGTCCGCGAGCCGGCGGGCCCGTCGGGAGGGCGGGTAGTCGTCCAGCGTGCGCGGGGGATGTTCCGCCTTCGAAACGACCTTCTGGGCCACGCACAGCACGTCCCCGGGGCTCAGTTCGTCGAACTGCTCCTCCAGCGCCCCGGCCAGCCACGGCCCCAGGGGATCCCCGTGGCCGACCCGGGGGAGGTCGGTGACCGGCCGAAATTCAACCGACACGATCAGAGGAGTCTCCCGGCAGCACGCCTCGAAGCCGGTCGGGGACGGAGACGTCCGTGCGGGAGAGCCGCCGGAGGTCCTCCGGGGTGTCGAGGTCGAAGGTGATCCGGGGCGGCCGAACCACCACGGGATCGAGGCCGCGGCGGCGGGCCCTTCGACGGTGGGCCGCGAAACTGCGGGTACCGTCCCACTGGCAGCGGGGCACGGCGGGGGCTGCCCGCCAGAGGGCGTTCGTTCCCTCCCCCGCCCGGTCCGGCACCAGGACCAGGGGGCTTTCCCGCCCCGCCCTCAGCACGGTGCGGATCGCCCCGGCCGACAGCAGCGGCAGGTCCACCGGCAGCACGAGGGTCCCCGGGGCCCGCGCGAATCGGTCGGCGATGATTTCGTCCACGATCTCCCCGGGGTTGCCGGCCCGGGGGGGTTCCCCCGTTGAGGGAACGTCCAGTTTCGAGGCGCAGCGTCGGACGGCTCGGCTGTCGGTCACGAAGAGTCCCTTCACGTCGGGGGCAAGACGCTTGAGCACCCGGGCGGTGTGGTTCACGAGGGCGAGGGTCAGGCGGTGTCTCTCCCCGGGGCTGAGGCGGGAAGCCAGACGGGTTTTGGAGTTTTTCGGTTCTTTGACCGGGACCACGACCCCCGGGCGCTTTGGAGGGGTCACGGTCGGGCTTGTCCGTTCTGGGTGGGTTCGGCGAAAAGTCGATCCAGCGCCCGGCGTGCGACCCGCCGCCGGTCCTCGCCGTCGTCCATGACGATGTCGGCCCGCGGGGCGCTGACCGGCGGATCCGTCCCGTCCCGATCGTCAAGGATAATTTCGTCCAGGCACTCCCCGTAGTAGCGGGCCGTTCCCCGGGCCGAAGGCTCGAACCCCACGGCCTCCATGAAGGCCCCCGCCGGCCCCGAGAAGGTTTCGTGTCCCAGGAAGGGAGAGATCGCGACCACCCGGGTCGAGCGCAGCCGGGCCCGCACACCGGGGAGCCCGAGGATGGGTCCAACCGAGGTGACGGGGTTGGAGGGACCGATCAACACGGGCCCGTCCAGGGCCTCCATCACGGCCCCGGAGGGCTGCGCCCGGTCGAGACCCCGATGTTCGACGTCCGTGACCGGAAGCTGTCCGTCGTGGCGCACGAGGTAGTCCTGGAGGTGCATGGTTCTCTGCCCTTCGGTCGACACGTAGTTTCCTACCGGGTCGTTCGTCATCGGCAGCACCCCGGCCGCCACGTCGAAACGGTCTCGTAGAACCCGGGTCGCCTCCGTCAGGTCGTGTCCACGGCGCAGCAGCGCGGCCCGGAAAAGGTGAACGGCCCGGTCCCGATCCCCGATTCGCATGAAAGGGTCGTCGGCGGGGTAATGGGGCAGCCCGCGGGTCCGGGGCGGCGTGTCGGGCGGGGGCCTTCCGTTCGACAGCTCCCTCAGCTGCTCGTGGGTTGCCGTCGTGTCGCCGTGGATCCCGTACCAGCGCTCACGATCCCCGACGTCCGCCAGGGTGTACAGCACGGTGTCGACGTCCGGACAGACGCGCCCCCCGGCGACGTAGACGTCGTCGGCGGTGTTGACCACGATCCGGAGAGCGGAGGGATCCACGGCTTTCGATCCCAGGATCCCGTCCAGCAGCATGGGGGTCCCGGTACCGCCCCCCAGTACCGTCAGCCCCTCGCCTTTCAATCGGCTTCGTCCGCGGCCCGGGAGTCCGACAGGAGCGGGGACCCGTCCGCCCGGGGGCCCAGCCGGGGTCCCGGGTCCGTGGCCGGGTCAGCCGGGGCTTCCACGGGTCGACGGCGCGTGTAGTCCGTGGAGCGTTCCACGGGCCGTCGATCGATGCTCTCGAGGAGGGAGACGTAATCCTTGAAGGAGCGGAACTGCCCGTGTTCTCCCCCGGCGCGTCGGGTGATTTGCTCGCTGAGAAGGGTACCCATGAAATCGTTGGCCCCGGCCTGAAGCATCTGCACGCCCAGCTCGTCCCCGTATTTCACCCAGCTGGACTGGAGGTTCTCCACGTTGTCCAGGTAGAGGCGGGACACGGCCATCAGCAGCCGATCCTCGGCCCGGCTCGAGGTGCCGTCCACCATGCCGCGCTCCTGAAGGGGCGTGTCCGGGTGGACGAACTTGAGGGGCACGAACTCCGTGATGTTTCCGGTTTCGTCCTGGAGCGAGCGCACCGTATCCAGGTGCATCACGCGGTGACGGGGATGTTCCACGTGTCCGTACATGATGGTAGCGGTCATCGGCAGCCCGACCCGGGCCGCCGCGCGCATCGCCCGGATCCACTCCCGGGTGGATATCTTGGCCGGGCAGATGACCTCCCGGACCTCGTCGACCAGGATCTCCGCGGCGGTGCCGGGCACGCTGTCCAGGCCCGCCCGGGCGAGCCGTTCGTACACCCGCTCGTAGCTCCACTCGGTCCCCCGACGGGCGTGGTGGGCCTCCTCGGGGGTCACGGCGTGGAGGTGAACGTCCGAGACCGTCATCGCCCGCATCTGCCGCACGTAGGATCCGGGATCCCGATCGTAGTGTTCCGGGGGATGGTAGTTAACCGGATCCTTCTCGAGGCGTTCCCGGTGAGACTCGTCGAGGACAAGCGCGGGGTGAAGACCGCTCACGGAGCAGACTTCGGAGATCCCCCGCCGGACGTTCTCGGAGACGATCCGGTGGGATTCCTCGGGGGTTCGGGTGAATCCCGTCGGCTGAGCCTCGACCCGGGATTCGTAGCGCGGCGCGGGTTCCTTGAAGTTGCAGAAGAGGCATCCTGTGTTGCAGGCGGTGGTGAGGTTGTTGTTGAGGTTGGCGACGAAGGTGACGTCCTCCCCGCACACCTCCCGTCGGCGCCGATCCGCCAGTCTGAGGACCGCTTCCATTCGGTCCGGGTCGATCGAGCCGTCCGACCGGCCGGTCGTCAGCAGCGCGAGGCCGGCCTCGACGTCCAGTCGATCCCCCCGTTCGGCCCGGCGGAAGGCCTCCCGGAAGGTGGTTTGCGCGGGGTCGGTATGATTGAAGTCGAAATCCGCCCGGTTCGGCCCCGAGGAGGCTCCGTCGCCGTTATCGGCCACGCTTCATCACCGCCCGACGGCCCCGCTCCCCGGGGTCACGCTCGAGGAGTCGGCGAACTCGATCGCTGACCCAGTCTTCCGCCCGGTAGCCCTCGTAGACCGGTTCCCGTTCCCGGAGGGGAACCCCGACTTCCTCGGCGAGGTCGTGCAGTCGCTCGATTTCGGGCCAGGGGTAGTCGGGGTTGACGTAATCGTCGGTCACCGGTGATACCCCGCCCAGGTCCCCCACCCCGCAGTCGATCAGCCGTTTCACCGGGGAGAGGTTCGGCGGCACCTGGACCTCGACGTCCCCGGGCAGAATGTATCGGGCCATGGCCACCGTCCGCCGCAGCTCCTCGATCGGCGGCCGCTCGAAGTCCGAACGATCGTTGGGGACGACGGGCTGGACGATCACTTCCTGGATGTGGTCGTGGGCTTCGTGGAGGCGGCGGATGCACCACAGGCTGAAGGCCCGATCCCGAACGGTTTCGCCGATGCCGACCAGGATGCCGGTCGTGAAGGGGATCCGGACCCGTCCCGCGTACTCCATCGTCTGCAGCCGCCGGGCGGGCGATTTTGCGCGGGGTCCCGAATGAGCTTCCACCGACGCCGTGGTCTCAAGCATGACGCCCATCGAGGCGTTGACCGGCTTCAGGCGCCGGAGGGCCTCGAACGGAAGATCACCGGGGTTCGAGTGCGGGAGAAGCCCGTGATCGAGGGCCGTGTCACAGGCATCGTGGAGGTAGTCCAGGATCGATTCGTACCCCCGTTCGGCCAGTCGACCCTGAAGTTCTTCGTAGCGTGCGTCGGGGCGGTCCCCCAGCGTGAACAGCGCCTCCCGACACCCGGCCGCCCCCCCGTTTCGAAGCGCTGTCGCCACCTCGCCGTCGGTCATCAGGGAGGCCCGTCCGGGTGGGTCGAAGAACGTGCAGTAACTGCAGGTGTAGCGGCAGGCCGTCGTGAGGGGAAGAAAGACGTTGCGGGAATAGGTCAGCTCGTCGGGTCCCGTGACGTCCGTTGGCCCCACGGCCGTAAAATGGTCGAGCCGGGTCTCGGCGAGCCGGTAATCGAGGCGTAAATCGACGTTTCCGTCGTGGCGGATGTCCAAGGGAGCCTCTTCCAGTGTCAGTTTGGGGCCGTTCGTAGGACCGTGGAAGTTATTATCCGGGACACCGGCCAACCCGTCAAAGGCCAGGGATTGTGCGGGAGGTCCGGCAGCAGCGCCCCCGCGGCGTCGTTCGATTGATAAGCCACCAGCAAAAAGATACGATGAAGGGCATTCATGCCGAGGTTCCGACGGGCGGTTCACTTCATGTTCACCGACGGGCACTGCACCCTGGACCCGGTTCACCCCGTGTTCCACGCGCCCCCACTGCCAATCTGAGTGGTTTCCATGAGTTCGACGGCCAAACGGATCACCTTCGTCGTGTTTCTCCTGGTAATCGGGCTTTTGATGTACGAGTTCTTCGAGTCCGGGGGACAGCACCAGGACATCTCCTACACCACGTTCCAGCGTGAGCTCCAGGGGGACAACATCCAGTCCGTCGAGTACAAAAAAGGCAACCAGATAACCGGAACCTACCAGCGTCCCGTCCAGAGCGGAAACCGGGAGTTCCACCGTTTCAGCGTCAATTTTCCACCCGGCTCGGAGGAAGACCTCCACGAAACCCTTGCGAAGAAGGACGTGGTTATCCGGGCGGAAAGCCAGGAGGAATCCTGGTGGTCGATGCTTTTGATCAACTCGGTCCCCATCCTTCTGATCATCGGGATCTGGCTTTATTTCATCTACCGCACGCGTCAGAGCATGGGGGCCGGAGGGATGATGGGGGTCGGGCAGAGCCGGGCGGAGCTGTACGACGAGGAGACCCCGGACGTGACGTTCGATGACGTGGCGGGCTACCAGGGCCCCAAGAACGAGGTCGGCCAGGTCATCGAGTTTTTGCGCAACCCGGAGAAATTCGACCGGGTGGGCGGCGAAATTCCCAAGGGGGTTCTCCTGGTGGGGCCGCCCGGCACCGGGAAAACCCTGACGGCCCGAGCGATTGCCGGGGAAGCCGGTGTCCCCTTCCTCATGACCTCGGGGTCCGATTTCATGGAGATGTTCGTGGGGGTTGGGGCCAGCCGGGTGCGGGACCTCTTCGAACGGGCCAAGGAGCTGGCTCCGGCCATCGTCTTCATCGACGAGATCGATTCCGTCGGACGGAAGCGGGGGGCCGGTGTGGGAGGGGGTCACGACGAACGGGAACAGACGCTGAATCAGCTTCTGGACGAAATGGACGGCTTCGAGCCCAACGCGGGCGTCATCCTTATGGCGGCCACCAACCGTCCGGACA
>CAZEBV010000081.1:0-10205 GCA_964510695.1 uncultured bacterium | reverse complement strand
GGTAGAAAGCCACCGTCCCGTTCTGAACCCAGTGCATCACCCGGGGAAGGTGGTAGGTCATCACGTCCGGGGTGTTGGAGGGGCCGATCCCCCCCAGAACCAGCACGATCCCCCAGAGAAGAAGCGCCCCCCCGACGAGGCCCGGATGAACCCCCCTCGCGAGATCGGCCGCGTCCGGCCCCCGCCACGGGGCCTTCCCCCCGGGAACCCCCGGGATCAGCGTGACGGCCAGCGCCAGGTTCAGGCCGGCCCAGGCCGCGGCCGCGGCGGCGGGGATCACGAGCGTCAGCAGGCTCAAAACCTCGGTGAGGACGACCGCGAACGCCGCCACGAACCCGGTGGACAACAGCAGGGCCTTCCGGGGGTCGTGGCCCCGCCGAAGCAGCACGAGCCACGCCAGGAGGACGGCGAGGGGCACCAGGACGATCAGGGTCCCGTGGCCTCCCCGCGCGCTGCCAGGGCCCGTCAGTCCCCGGCGTGAAAAAGGAGGATGTCGCCGTCCTGAACGACGTAGTCCTCGCCGCGGGACCGCACGTCCCCGGCCTCCTTCGCGGTCGTCCAGGACCGGTGTTCCCGGAAGGTCTCGAAGGGAATCACGTCGGCCCGGATGAACGTCTCCCGAAAATCGCTGTGGACCTTCCCGGCCGCGGTGAGGGCGGTCTCACCGCGCGGCAGCGACCAGGCCCGAAGCTCCGATTCGTTGAAGGTGAAGAAAGTGATCAACCCCAGAAGGTCGTAGGCCTCACGGACCAGCCGTTCGAGCCCCGGTTCCTCCAGGCCCAGCTCCGAGAGGTAGGGGGCCCGCTCCTCCGGGTCCAGTCGGGCCAGCTCCGCCTCGAGGGCCGCACAGAGGGAAACGTGGCGGGCCGAGGGCTCGTCCTCCAGGGCCGCGGTCGTCTCCCCCAGCAGCGGGTTCGCGCCGGGGTTCTCCAGCGTCGACTCGTCCACGTTGAGCACGTAGAGCACCGGTTTGGTCGACAGGAGGGGTCGTTCGTCCAGCCACGCCCGCTGGCGCTCGTCGGGCGTCTCCGGAAGGGGATCCTCCCCCCGCCGAAGGCGGTCGGCGATTCCCGCCAGGAAGCGGTGTTTGGCCCCGGCGGCCTCGTCCCCCAGTCGGCTTTCTCGTTCCAGACGCTCGAGGGGTTCCTCCAGGGATTCGAGGTCGGCCAGGGCAAATTCGGTCCGGACGACCTCCCGATCCCGAAGCGGGTCCACGTCGCCCTCGACGTGGGCGATCTCGGGGTCCTCGAAGAGCCGCAGGACGTGGCCGACGGCGTCCACCGTGCGGATCTGGGCCAGGAACTGGTTGCCCAGGCCCTCGCCCCGGTGAGCCTCCCGAACGAGCCCCGCCACGTCCAGGAATTCCACCGTGGCCGGGGTCGTTTCACGGCTCGGGACCCAGCGGCTCAACCGATCGAGCCGGTCGTCGGGAACGGGGACCACGCCCACGTTGGGGTCCACGGTGCAGAACGGGTAGTTCTCGGCCGGCACGGCGTTGGCGGTCAGGGCGTTGAAAAGGGTAGATTTGCCCACGTTGGGAAGCCCCACCAGCCCCAGTTGAAGGCTCACCGGCTGCGGGTCACGACGTCGGGATCAGGCTTCCCGCCGAAGCGACAGCGCAATCCCGTTGCCGCCCCCCATGCAGATGGCGGCCAGGCCCCGCCGTTCATCCATGGCTGCGAGCTGGTTCATCAGCGTGAGCACGATCCGGTTTCCGCTCATGCCGATCGGGTGGCCCAGGGCCACCGCCCCGCCCCAATGATTCACGCGCTCGGGGTCCAGCTCCAGACGGTGGCAGTTGGCCAGCACCTGGCTGGAGAACGCTTCGTTGATCTCGATGCGGTCGAAGTCCTCCAGCGAACCCCCGGTCTGCTCCAGCAGAAGCTCGATGGCCCCGGCGGGCGTCTCGAAGAGGTTGCCCGGTTCGTCCCCCACTACGGCGTATCCCGTCAGCCGGAACCGGGGGGTGGGCGGGTCCGAAAGGGCCGACTCCCGGGCCACGACGACGGCCGAAGCCCCGTCGTTGAGGCCCGGGGCGTTGCCGGCCGTGACGACCCCGTCCCCCTCGAAGGCGGGACGCAACTCCCCCAGCGCCTCCATGGAGGTTTCCGAACGGACGGGTTCGTCCCGGGAGACCCCGTCAACGGGGACGCGTTCCCGGTCGAAGTACCCCTCCTCCTCGGCCCGGGCGGCCCGCCGATGACTGCGCAGTGCAAAGCGATCCAGGGCCTCCCGGGAGAGGTCGTAGCGGCGGGCGATTCTCTCCGCCGCGTGTCCCATGTGTTCGTCCTCGACCGCACACCAGAGACCGTCGTGAACCGCAGCGTCCGTCAGCTCGATGTCCCCGAGCGTGCGGCCTTCCCGAAGCCCCCGGGCGATGTGGGGCGCCCGGCTCATGGACTCCGTCCCCCCGGCGACGATCCGATCGGCCGGTCCCCCGCGGATGGCCTCGGTGGCCTGCAGGATCGCCTTGAGGCCGCTCCCGCAGACCTTGTTGATCGTGACCGCCGGGATGGACGGGGACCATCCGGCCCCGATGAGCACCTGTCGGGCCGGGGCCTGCCCCTGACCCGCCTGAAGCACCGAGCCGAGGATCAGCTCGTCCACCGACCGGGGATCCACGATCGCCTCGAGGGCCTCCAGGCACCGGGCCCCCAGCTGGACGGCGGTGTGCTCGGACAGGGATCCCGTGAGGCGTCCGGTGGGCGTTCGGCGGCCGCCGGTCAGCACCACGTCGGGTCCGCCGTCCCGCAAATCCTGAACGTACATCGGCATCACGCTCCTCGCCTGGCGGGAGGGTCGTTAGTCCTCCGGGGATGAACCGTCGAAGGCCCGCAGGCGCTGAAGGTACGGCTTCAGTCGGCCCGAGGCCTCCAGGGACTGTACCGTCTCTCCGGTGCCAATTTCCAGCAGGCGGACCGCCAACCGTACCGGGGAAATCGGACGGATCCGATGGTAGCGGAAAAACGTCAGGGCCTCGCGAACCGCCGGGGCCAGCTCGACCGTGGGGGGCTGTTCCGGGGCCGAACCGGACGCTGAAACCCCCGGCGTCACCAGCCCCTCCCCGTCCGCCAGCTCGACGAGGATGTCGCCGCCCTCCTCCCCGGGCGTGACCGCCGCCAGCGTCCCAAGAAGCAGGGGAACATCCACGCGCCCGGACCGACGGGCCGCCGCCGCGAACGCCCGTTGGACGGACGGGGTGCAGTGGATCCAGACCGTGGACAGGGTCACGGGGAGACTCTCTCCCTTCATCGATTCGTGTCGCCCCCCTTCGTCCGGGCGTGGACGATAGCAAACGATCCGCCCCCGTGCCCCCGGGAGGAGGAAGGGTTCGTGGGCTATAATGCCCCCGGAGGTGGCCGACGTGCTTCGCTGGCGGGGTCTTTCGCCGGGACTGATGCTGCTTGTGCTCCTTTCGGTGTTCGCCGCGGCTCCGGGGTGGGCCGACACCCCCGTGATCGACCCATCACCGGGATCCGGGACCCTCGTCCGAACCATCCCGGACGGCCCCGACGTCGGAGGATCCCCGTCCATGCCGGCCCAGCGGCGATCCACCCGGCCCGGGAACCTCAGGGTCCGCACGGTGGCCGCCCACCTGGAGGTTCCGTGGGCCCTTGCCTTCGGGCCGGAGGGGCGGCTGTTCGTGACCGAACGACCGGGTCGGATCCGCGTTCTGCCGCCGGGTCGAAGCGTCGACACGCCGCCGATCCTGCTTCGACGCCAGGAGACCCTCGCCCTGGGGGAAGGGGGGCTGATGGGGATCGCGCTGCACCCGGACTTCCCCGACCCGGGCTGGATCTACCTCTCCGAAACCTACGGCTCGACCTGGAACCCCCGCAACCGAATTCTCCGCCTCCGCCGGTCCGACACGGGATGGGTTTCCGACGTGCTCGTGGAGGGCATTCCGGCGGCCTCCTACCACAACGGCTCCCGGCTGGCCTTTGGACCGGACGGGTACCTTTACGCCACCACCGGGGACGCGGGGGAACCCTCCCTGGCTCAGAGGATCTCCTCGTGGGCGGGTAAGATCCTCCGCATGACGCCGGACGGCCGTCCGGCCGGTCCGAACCCGTTCCAGGGTTCCGGCGCGGCCGCCTACGTGTACTCCTACGGTCACCGCAACCCTCAGGGCCTGGCCTGGCACCCGACCTCGGGTCGACTGTACGCCTCCGAGCACGGCCCCTCCGGCGAGTTCGGCCTGGGAGGACGGGACGAGATCAACGCCGTCGTCAAAGGCGGCAACTACGGCTGGCCCGAGGTCGTGGGGGCCCCGGGCCGGGACCCCTACCGGGACCCTCTGCTGCTGTTTCACAAACCCCACCTCCCCCCGGCTGGGATGGCGTTCTGGGCGGGGTCGGGTTCCTCCGACGGGCGGCGGGATCTGTTCGTGGCGAGCCTCCGGGGGGAACTTCTCCTCCGGGTCGGGCTCTCCGAATCGGGGACGGTCGAGGGGCTCGAGCGGCTCTTCGAGGAGGCGTTCTACCGGGGCGTGTACGGTCGGCTTCGGGCCGTCACCGCCGGCCCCGACGGCGGCCTTTACGTCACCACCTCGAACCGGGACGGACGGGGCCGACCGCACCCCCGGGACGACCGCATCCTGCGGCTGACCCCCCGACCCTGAGCCGGGGAAAATCCACCCCCCTCTCCCTGGTTGGCACCCGGGATAATAACAGTATAATAACTACGTTGTTCACGCGGGATGGACGCACCTTCACCCCCGACTGACCGGGAGGGCACCGCCGTGACGAACACCACGAACGGACGCCGCAACTTCGATCCTGAGGCCCGACCCACGAGGTACTTCCGCAACGCCGTGGAGCGGCACTGGGATCCCCACGAGATCGACCTGGAGCCCGACCTCGAGGGTTTCTTCGCCCAGATCGAGGACGAGGAGGAACCCGAGGAGGACGAGGAGGAACGGCTGGAGTTCTTCAAGCAGGCCCTGGCGCTTTTCGGCGCGGGGGAACAGGCCGTGACCGAGGACCTCGCGCCGCTGGCGGCCGTCGCGGAGGACCCCAACGACCAGATGTTTTTGACCTCCCAGCTTTACGACGAGGCCAAACACGCCGAGCACTTCGACCGCTACTGGCGCCGGGTCGTGCACACCGTCGAGGAGTTTCTGGGACAGGAGAAGACCGACCCGCGGGACGACCGCTGGTTCCCGGAGGAATACGACGAACTGTTCGAGCGCAACCAGAACGCCATGTATCGCCTGCTCGAGGAGGACACCCCCGAAAACCGCGCCCTGGCCATCTCCCACTACCACATGACCATCGAGGGCATCTTCGCCCAGACCGGCTACTACAGCCTGCAGACGGCGTTCGGCCCCGACGTCCCCGAGGACATCGCCCCCAACCTTCCCGGGCTGTGCGAGGGGTTCCGGCTGATTCGCCAGGACGAAGGACGCCACGTGGGGTGGGGCATGGCGAAGCTGAAAGGCCTGGTCGAACGGGGGGAGGTCGACCCCGAGCTGATCACCGAGACCGTCGACGAGCTGGTGCCGCTGGTGATCGCGGTCGTGGAACCGATCTCCCGTCAGGCGAACGAACGAACCGATCACGACATCAGTGAATACGGTCTGGGCCCCGACTACCTCGCCGACTACGCCGCCCGAAAGCACCGCCAGCGCATGGAGCAGATCACGAACGTCAAGGAAGAGATCCCCGACGTCAACGAGCTGACCACGCTCCGGGACTGATCCCCCCGCGGCGGCTTCGGACCGCCTCAGTCCCGTCGGCGTTCGAGTTCCTCGCGGAGGTCGGCGTTCTCCTCCTCGAGCGCCACGATTTTCCGGTGATACTCCTCCAGTCGGTCCTCCAGGGAACTCACCCAGTCCCGCACCAGGGCCAGCACGTCGGCGGTCTCCCCGCCGTCCCCGAGGGCCCGGACCGCGTCGGCCGACACGTTCGTCCCCGCCGAATCGGCGTCCCCCCCGCCGCCCTCCCCGGACGTTTGTCGGGGCCGACCCGACCCGGATTTCACCGAACGGTAATACTCCATGAGAGCATCGTCCCCGTCCTCGGACGGGTCGACGTCCCCGGCCCGTCCGGGAGGCGTTTCCCGCTCCCCCTCGGCCCGGTCGGGCGTTTCCTCCGGTGGGGAGGCCGTCTCCGGTTCGGACGAGGCCGTCCCGTTGCCCGACGTCTCCCCCGGTCTCTCCCCCGGGTAGCGAACGGTCCAGGAGGGGACCTTTCCGGATAGACCGGCGTCCCGTTTGGCCTGCAGTTTGCGGGACTTGTACAGCTGAACCCGCTCCCGGGTCTCCTCGTCCAGGTCCAGAGGATGTTCGTCCAGCAGATCCTCCAGTTCGGGTTCGACGGTAAACCCCGGAATCGACTCGTCAGCCATCGTTATCGGACCCTCCCGGGTAAATCGGATTTAACTATAGTATATCTATATAAAAACTATAGATTAAGTTCAACCCCGTTTCAGGGCATCAGAGGGGGAAGCAGGGGGGCCCCGTGCCAGAGCACCAGCACCGTCAGGGCGGTCGCCAGCCCGGTCGAGGCCGACAGTAAACGGTGCGCCCGGAGGACGTCCGGGGTGGACGGAGGAGGTGCGGACGGGTTCAGCCGGGGACGGTCCTCCCGGCGGTCCCCGTAGTGGGCGGGACCGCCGAGTCGACACCCCACGACGGCGGCGAACGCCGCCTCCGGGTGTCCCGCGTTCGGGCTCGGATGGGCCATCCGGGAGTCCCAGGCCCAACGCAGCTGATCCATCGCGGCCCGGGGGTGGGTCATCCCACCCGGCAGGGCGGCGGCCACGATCAGGAGGGTACTCAGGCGTGCCGAGAGCGCGTTGGCGGCGTCGTCGAGCCGGGCCGAGGCCCACCCGAAATCCACGTGCTCGGGGTCCCGGTAGCCGACCATCGAATCGAGGGTGTTGACGGCCCGGTAGGCGACCATGGCCGGCACCCCCCCCACGGCCAGCCAGAAAAGTGGGCTGAGCCAGCCGTCCAGAAACCCCTCGGCGGCCGTTTCCACGGCGGCCCGGCGGACCCCCTCCTCGTCGAGCCGGGTGGTGTCGCGCCCCACGAGCCCCGACAACCGCCGTCGGGCCGCCGGGAGCCCCTCCCCGGTCAGGGCGAGGTGGACCTCCCGCACCCCCCGCGCCAGCTCCCGGTAGGCCAGCGAGGTGTGAAGGCAGTACACGGTCACCGCCCCGACGACGATGGGACCCCCGACCCGGGCCAGCCTCAAAAGGCCGGCCGTCACGAGGTACGCGGTCAGGGGAAGACCCACGGCGAGTCCCACGCCGGCGGCCCGCGCCCCCGTTCCCCGTCGGGGGGAACGGCGTCTGACCCCCACGAGGACCAGACCGAACCCCCGTACCGGAAGGGGCAGCCAGGCCGGGTCCCCGACGGCGAGGTCCAGGGCCCCGGCAATCAGGAGGTTAAGGGCGTTCACGGTACGGGTCCCCCGCGCTTTGCTCGTCAAACACGTCGATCATCGCCTGAAGCAGCCCGTCCGTGCGCGTCCGCCGACGGATCGAGAACCGGACCCAGCCCGGTTCCAACCCGGTGAAACTGGAGGCGTCCCGCACGGACCACCCGCGCTCGGCCAGACGTCGTGCCGCGTCCCGGGGGCCCCGGCACAGGAAGAAGTTGGCCTCGGCGGGAAGCGGGGTCAGCCCGTCCAGGTCGTCCAGGCGGGCTCGGACCCGACGTCGTTCCCGCGCCATGAAGCGGCGGGTTCGGGTGCGAAACCGTTCCTGCTCGAGCGCCGCGCGGGCCGCCCGAAGCGCCGGGGTTCCCACCGGCCAGGGGCTCCGGCGCTCACGAAGGGAGGTCGTCTCGTCGGGGGGACAGAGGAGGTATCCGACCCGAAGCCCCGGCATGCCGTACAGCTTCGTAAACGACCGCATCACCCAGAGGTTATCGGACTCCCCCACCCGGGAGGCCAGGCTCACCGCCTCGGGGGTGTTCACGAACCCGACGTAAGCTTCGTCCACCACCAGGTGCGCCTCGAAGGAACGGGCACGATCCGCCAGGGCCAAAAGCTTTTCTCCCTCGAGCGAAGCTCCGGTCGGGTTGTTCGGGTTGCACAGCACCATCAGGTCGGCGGAGGCGGGGTCGAACCCCTCCAGAACCCGGGCGGGTTCCTCCCGATCCAGCGGCCAGCGGGGGGTGGTGTCGACCTCGAGATCAATCCCGAGGGTATCCTCGTACTCGGTGTAGGTCGGCACGGCCACCTGCGCCCGCCCCCCCCGGAACCGTTCACGCAACAGGCCCAGGGCCCCGGAAGCCCCCGCCGTCACGAGAACCCGATCCTCCTCGAGTCCGTGGGTCCGGGCGATGTGGCGGCGAAGACGTTCATGAAGGGCGTAAGGGTACCGTTTTACCTCCTCGGCGCCGTGACGCAGGACCCGCCGGACGCCGGGCGGGGGGCCCAGCGGGTTCAAACTGGCGCTGAAATCGGTGGGTCCCCCGTCGTGGCCGCCGTGGGGGCGACTCACGTCCACCCGCCTCCCGGGGACAACCCGATCCCCTGTAAAACCAGGAGGAGCCCGCCCTGCACGAGCATGATAAGCGCGCCGCAGCCGTCCCCGGTGACGCCGCCGAGGACCCGGCGACTGAAGGCAGCAAAGACGGGAACGACCAGGACCATCGCCCCCCAGAGAACGAGCCCGGCCCGGGGGGCGATCGCGAGGGCCAGCCCGACCGACCCGATCAGCAGAACCACCATGTAGCCGCGGGCGGTGGTTTTCGCCAGCCGTTCGCCCAGCCCCCCCGTTCCGGGGCGGGGTGAACCAAGACACAGAAGAAGCCCCCCCGCGGCGGAGGACAGGGTGACCGCCAGCAGAAGGGCCCGTCGGTAAACGGCGGGCGCCGCCGGGAGCAGAACGGCGGCCTCGATCCCCGTCACCCCGAGCATCGCCAGTCCCCCCATGACGCCGAGGGAGGGGTCCTGCATGATGCGGTAGCGGGAATCGGGATCCGTCCCGCCGGAAAGACCGTCCGTGAAATCCGCCAGTCCGTCCAGGTGAAACGCGTCCTTGATCACCACCAGGACCACCAGGCCGAGGAGGTTCGCCGTGAGGTTCGGCCAGATCCGGACCATCCCGCCGTGAAGCAGCACGCATCCCCCCGCCACCCCCAGGCCCACCACGGGATACCAGACCGGCGATCGGGTCAGGGCGCGGCCGTGCGAACCCTCGCCCGGGAGAGGAATTCGCGTCAAAAACGACACCGCCATCCGGAGGGACTTCACGCGATCCCGACCTCCTCGAGGGCGGCCATTTCACGGTAGGTGCTCACGGCAGCCTCCAGGAGGCCGGCCGCCAGGAGGGCCCCGGTCCCTTCCCCGAGCTGAAGGTGAAAGTCGAACATCGGCTCGAGACCCAGCGCCTCCAGAACGGCCCCGTGAGCGGGTTCGCGGGAGCGGTGGGCGGCCAGCATCCCCTCCGTCACGTCGGAGCGACGCCGGGCGGCGACCAGGGCCGCCGCGGCGGTCACGTAGCCGTCCAGTACCACCGGGATCCGACGGTCCACGGCCTCCTCGATGGCCCCGGCCAGGGCGGCGATCTCCAGCCCGCCCAGCCGCCGAAGCACCTCGTCGGGATCGTCGAGTTCACCCGCGTGATGCTCCAGGGCCCGACGGACGACCCGGGCCTTGCGCCGCTGACCGTCGACGTCCACGCCCGTGCCGGGCCCCACGCTTTCTTCGGGCGGTCGATCCAGCAGAGCGGCGACCAGGGCCGCGCTGGTCGTCGTGTTCCCGATGCCCATCTCCCCCAGGCACAGCAGCCGCTCCCCCCGGTCGTCGGCCCGCCGGGCGGCCCGTCGGCCACAGCTGAGGGCCGCGTCCCGCTCCCCGGGTTCCATGGCCGGCCCCGCCGTGAAGTTCGCCGTCCCGTCGGCGACCTTCTCGTTCCGACGCTGTCGATCGCTGTGCACGCCCACGTTGAACCACCGAAGGTTCACGTCGGCCCACCTCGCCAGCGCGCTGCTGGCGGCGGCGCCGTCGGCGATGGTCTCCAGCATCCGGGCGGTGACCTCCGCCGGGTACGCGCTGACGTTCTCCTCGGTCACTCCGTGGTCCGCCGCGAAGAGCAGCAGGGAGGCCGGCCGCACCCGGGATTCCTCCTCCTCCCGGACGGAACCCACCCGCGCGACCCACGCCTCGAGGTCCCCCAGGCTGCCCGGCGGCTTCACCAGACGATCCCAGCGTCCCCGGATCACCGCCTCGATCGAATCGTCCTCGCCG
>CAZEBV010000080.1:0-10378 GCA_964510695.1 uncultured bacterium | reverse complement strand
GAGGGCCAGACGGTTCGCTCGCTGCTTCGCCCCTACCGGGACGGGGACGAGGACGCGGCCGCCAGCGACCTCGCCGTCGAGTTCTACCGGCGCATGATGGAGAAGCACGACCTTCGGATGCGGCTTCAGTCCCCCCACGAATACCAACTCGACGAGGCCTTCCACCGGGCCACCCGCACCCTCGCCGACGAGGTGACGTTCGAGGATCGGATCCTGCGCGGGAACCGGGCCGGCTGGCCGATTCCCTGGGAGGACATCGACCCGGAGGGCCCGAACGCCGGGGATAAGGTCTTCTACAACATGTTCTACGGAATTCCCACCAGCCGGATCAAGGACATGATGCTGGCCTTCCTCAGCGTCGACGCCGAGGACGGGTTCGAACGGGAAAGCCGCCTGACCTTCGAATCCCTCAACCACTACGGGAAATACACCGGGGACTACAGCGGGCCGCCGGAGGCTCACGACCACGTCTACGGGGCCAGCGAGGTCAGCGACAAGCACCGGTCGGTGCTGCTGTTTTTTACCTACCCGCAGAGCCAGCGGGGCATCGGCACCTTCACGGTGCAGTACGCCCCCCATACGAAGCGGCTGGAGGACCAGTGGGCTTACGTACGCTCGCTGCGGCGCACCCGGCGCGTGTCGGCGGACAACTGGATGACGAAGGGCGCGGGCGGGTCGGACGCTTTCAACGACGAGGGGACCCGGCGGCCGCCCTACTACTACCCGCAGGTGGACCTTCTGGGGAAGCGGACCGTGCTGATGCCCGTCCCCACGGGGGGGATCTGGCAGGAGGTGCCCGTCCGCCGCAGCGCCTCCCGGCCCGAGCAGCGCCACCCGTTCCTCGAGCTCGACGAGGAGCCGCACTGGAACTTCGACCCGAGCCACATCTCCTACGAGCCCCGTGAGGTCTGGGTGGTGCACGCCAGCATGCCCGAGGAGCATCCTCTGGGGGAGCGAACCTACTTCGTCGACCCTCAGACGGGCGGGCGCACCCTGCTGCTCGATTACGACAAATCAGGTCGGCTCTGGCAGTACGTTCAGTACAGCTACATGATGGTGGAGAATCAGGCGGGCCACCTGGGGATCCTCGATTATCTGATCACCTTCAACGACCTGAAGGCCGGCCACGCGACCGTCGCCGCCCAGATGAGCCCGGACTTCGAACCGGAGGGGCTTCGTCCCGGGGACATCACCCTCAATCAGCTGCGGCGGGCCGAGCCCCTGACGCGTTTCACGGGCCAGATGAGCCCACCGGCGTCCCGTTAGACAGCCGTTATCCCCTCATCAAAGAGGCTTTACGAGGGAATCGAAGGCTGTTAGAGTGCGTGGATGTTTCTGGACGTGAAGGAGGGACCCCTTGTTTTCACGCGATCGGGCCCGTAATATTTCGTTGAGCCCGTTCTCGTGGAGACCCAAAACGACCGCTCCGATCCTCTGTGGAAAGGAATGTTCGCCATGACAGGACCGGCTCGTCGCTGGTTGAGCGCCTGGCTGATCGCGGCCCTCGTCGGCCTGATGGGAGCCGCCCCCGCTTCGGCGGCGCTGTTCGAGGAGGACTTCATGGACAACGGAGGATACCTCCGTCAGTACGTCAGCATGAACCTGCAGGACATCCCCGAAACTCGAGACGACGACCGCTACAACCTCAACATGGTGCGATCGCAGGTGCTGCTGGAGTCGGACTTCGACCTGACCGAGTGGGCGAACGTTCACTCTCGACTTCGGGCCGCCCGCGAGCACGAGACGGAGTACCTCCACCAGCTCAGCAACCCGAGCGGCCCCGACGGGGTCCCGGCCACTTCGGACGACCACCTGGATCCCTTCGCCACCAGTCCCATCGTGATCGGGCGCAACGGTGCCGCGGAGGCCGACTTCTACGCGGAGTTTCTGGGTCAGAACGACCTGGAGGTCCGGGAGCTCTACCTGGACCTGGATCTGACCCGATCGACCCGGCTCCGGCTGGGGAAGCAGATGCCCTCCTGGGGGAAAGGAAGCTTCCAGCGGGCGCTGGACGTCGTCACCGGGTTCGACAACACCTGGGCGCCCTTCGTGAGCGACGAGGAGGAACGGCGAAAGTCGGCCATCATGGCCCTGCTCAACATGGAGTTGCCGAGCTGGGACGGGTCGCTCGAGGTCTTCTACCAGCCGGGGCTGAACGAGATCGAGGACCTTCGAACAGATAATCCGTCCTACGGTGGACGCTACACGGCCAACGGCATCCGGGGGATCAACACCAACGCCCCGCTGACGGTCCCCGCCTTCCCGGCGTTCGGGCTCCCGAGCCCCACGACCATCCAGGTGACCGCCCCATCGAACCCCGACCACCCCGCGGGGGACGTGGACGATGAGAAGTTCGGTCTGCGGTTTCAGGGGCTGGCCTTCGGCAACCGGGTCGACTACTCGCTGGCGTACCTTCGGACCCATCAGAAGAGCGCCTCCAGCCACACCGTTCTGACCCCCTACGAGCAGGACACCATCACCACCGCGGATCCCAACTGCACCGACGCCGCCTTCGGGACAAACGCGGGGGACACGATCTACAAACTCGCCGCCGGGACGACGGATTGTCTGCCCAGCGGACGGCGCCGGGAGAGCCTCAACCCGATCATCGACGTTTTCGGAGGCACCTTCAACTACTACTCTCCGATGCTCGACCTGGTGATCCGCGGGGAGGGGGCCTACGTGAAGGACAAGCTCTTCGATCAGGTGACTCAGAACACGGGCCTTCGTTCGAGCCTGCTGACCCTTGATCCGTCGGGGCAGCTTCTGACGGTGTTCTCGGACTCCATCGAGAAGGACGAATACCGCCTGATGCTGGGGTTCGACCGCACGGCCTACTTCGCCCAGTACCTGGGGGCCGACCGACCCGGTCTGCTTACCCTGGAGTTCTTCGACTTCATCATCGACGACTACGAGGAAGGCGAGGACATCATCAACACCGACCACGCCCAGGGCCTGAAGGAACATACCCTGGAGGCCGTTCTGAACCTGCGATGGAGCTATGCTAACGGGTACGTTTCCCCCTCGCTTCAGCTTCCGATGGATCTTTCCTACGGCGGCAACTACACGATCCTGCCCGGCTTGACGATAGCACCGACCACGAACTGGCGGGTCAACGTCAAGGGGGTCTTCGTGATCGAGGACACCCAGAACGGCACGGAGGCGACCCGCTACGGCTTCAACGGCCAGGCCGACCGCATCACCACGCAGGTGACCTACCAGTTCTGATTTAGGCGAAGGCACCCGAACGAAGGTCGCCGGCGGTCGGATCGAGCCCTTGGCCCCGCATTGAGCCCGTTCTTTCCTGGCCCGTGAGCTCCTCAGCCACCAGCCATCCTACGGTGTAAGGAACCACCGGTAGAACGGGCCGGTTTATCCCTTTCCGGTTCAGTTAGGTTCCCGTCAGAGGGTCGCTGTCCTGCGGCACCGGCTCAGCGGGAGGGGGACTGCTCCTCGGGGAGGAGGCTTTCGGATTCCTCGACGTCGGGTTGTCCGTTTGTAATCTCAGCGGGCGGGGTTGGATTCGTGAAAAAGTCGTCCGCCTCCGTGTGGGACTCCAGGGCGTCCGCCGCCAGCAGCACGGCGCCGGCGGTCCAGGTGGGTTTCTCACGGGGCCACATGATGTCTTTTTCGTACTGGTAGCCCGTCCAGAACCCCCCGTCATCGTCCCGGCAGTGGTCCAGCCAGCCGAACAGCCGGCGGGCCGTTCCCACCTTGCCGACGGCCAGCAGCGCCATCACCAGTTCGCAGGACTCGGCCACCGTCACCCAGGGTTCGTCCGCCACGCAGAGGCAGCCAAGCTCCTCCACCAGGAACGTATCCTGCTGGTGGTTCATCCTCGTACGGGCCGGCAGGTCGGTCAGTACCCCGGAGAGCACGGGATAGAACCAGTCCATGGCGTAGCGGTGTTTGCTCTCCCAGGTTCGATCGAACCGGTGGGGTCTGTTGCGAAGGGCGTCCCCGAGCCGCTTCCGTGATTCCCACCAGCCCGGGACGGCCACCCCGAGGTGGCCGGCGATCTTCACGGCGCAGGAAAGGCTTTTGTAGATGGAACTGCAGGCCGTCACCAGGGCGTCCAGGTAGGGGTCCCCCCGTTCGGTCAGGGCCCAGTAGATCTCCCCGCTCGGGGCCTGATACCGCAGGGTGAACTCGATGGCGTCCCGGACGGTCGGCCAGAGCCGACGCAGAAAGCTCTCCCGGCTCGTGACCCGGTAATGGTGCCAGACCCCGGTGGCCACGTACGCGGCCATGTGAGTCTCCCGTCGGGAGATGTCCGCGGGCCCCTCCGGGTCGTAGGCCGCCCACCATCCCCCGTCCTCCATCTGCGTTTCCCGCAGCCAGTCGTAGGCGGCTTCAGCCGCCTCGTGGCGGCCGGCCACGCTGAGCCCCATGGCGCTTTCCACGTGGTTCCAGGGGTCGGTGGGTCCGTCCTCGTGCCACGGGATCATTCCTTCGGGGTGCTGTACGGAAAGGATGTACCCGTCGGTGGCTTCGGAACGGAGGGTTGTGGTGGGCAGGGTCACGACGGTCTCATCCCGGACACAGGAGTGGATGCTTCCAGACGTCACCGGAAGGAAGATGGATCGGGAAACTCTCCACGAGGGCAGAGGGTGGCATACCTTCCCGAAAACCCGAAACGACCTATCGTCGGCGTGGCCAGGGGCGGTGGGCGTTTCCGTCCTGCCGGTCGGTCGAGCGTCGGAAGTGCATGACGAGGCTTTTCCCGAGCCAGGGATTCAGCACGGCCTCCAGCCACCGAGTCAACAGCGGCTGGCTCATAATATGCCAGACAAGGAACCGGTGGCATACTCCCAGCAGGGGGTTCGGATACTTCCCCCGGCCGGTCAGGCTGCGGGGCCACCAGTCGGGTGTCTCGTCCTCCTTAACGACCCGGGGAGGATCGTCCAGGTGGCCGAAGAGGGCTTTCAGCCACCAGTAGGGCGTATGAAGCCCGTGAACCGAATAGCTCGTCGTCAGTTCGAACCCCCTCCGTTCGATCCGACGCCGGAGCTGGGTTCCCCGAAAAATGCGGATATGACCGCCGGAGTCCGAGGGGAACTCCTCCTCGTCGCTTAGCACCCAGCAGACCCATTCCGCGGGGAATTTGGGCACGCTTATGGCCAGTCGGCCGTTCGGTTTCAAGACGCGCGTGATTTCGTTAAGGGCCAGGCGATAGTCCGGCAGATGCTCCAGGACCTCCGCGCACAGGACCACGTCGAAAGTCCCGTTCTCGAAGGGAAGCCGCCCGGCGCGGCCCTGAAGAAGGCCCCACGAGCGTGACTCGGGCTCGGGAAGCGGCACGTCCGTGAACCAGTCCCGGAAGGTTTCCAGCGATTCGGCGTCCGGATCCAGGCCCACGACCGTGGTTTTCTTCTCCCGGTAGCATGAGTAAAGGTGACGGCCCTCCCCGCAGCCGATGTCCAGCACCCGGTCGCCGTCGGACAGTTCCAGCCGGTCGACGGAGATGGTTGTCACGCGGGACCCTCCGGGTTCTCCAGCAGCTTCCGGTAGACTGCCTCCGTTTCCCGGGCGGTCCGTTCCCACTGGAATTTTCGCCGGATCCGCCGGCGTCCCCGCCGGCCGAGCTCGTCACGTCGTTCGGGGTCCGCCAGAAGGTCCAGAACCGCCTCCGCCAGTCGTTCGGGGTCCGCAGGGGGAACCAGCACCCCGTCCTCGCCGACAACCTCGGGCAGTCCGCCCGCAGTCGTGGACACCACGGGCGTTCCGCAGGCCATGGCCTCGGCGGCCGGCAGCCCGAACCCCTCGTACAGGGAGGCCACGATGGCCACGGCCGCCCGGTTGTAGAGCTTGATGAGCTGTTCCGTGGGGATGTCGTTCACGAAGACCAGGTTGGAAGCCACCCCCATGTCATGGGAGAAGAACTCGGTCAGGCCCTCCTCGTCGGGTGTCCCGACGATCACGAGCTCGAGGTCGTCCCGTTCCGTCAGCATGCGTTCGAACGCCTCGAGGAGGTTGTCGAATCCCTTGATCTGACGCAGCCACTGGGTGCTGGTCACGGAGATGAGGCGGTTGGGCGCCGGGGTGACGTCCTCCCGGGGCCTAAACTTTTCGGTGTCCACGCCGTAGGGGATGACGTCCAGCCGCGAGGCCGGCAGGTCGAACTCACGAATAAGGTCCCGCCGCGCGTGGTTGGAGCCCGTGATGATCCGGGACAGGCGGGGCGCGACCTGTTTCTGCATGCGGGCAAACGTGTACCAGCGGCGAATCCACCACCGTTTGGTGGTGCTTGAGGCCTGTCGAAGGGCGATGTCCCGGTCCACGGTAATCGGATGATGGATGGAGGCGACCACGGGCACGTCCGGTCGCTGAAGGTCCAGCAGGCCGTACGCCAGCGTCTGATTGTCGTGGACGATGTCGTAGTGATCCAGTCGGGGCAGAAGCTCGTCGCGGGCCCGGCGGCCGAAGGCCCAGGGTTCAGGGTAGCCGCCCGTGACCGTGCCGAGCCATTCCCCCCAGTCCGCAAGGGAGTTCATGCGGTTAAGGGGCGGCCACCACCGAGCGCGGCCGAAGAGGTCCAGCCCCGGCAGTTTAAGCAGGCTTACCCCGTCGGGGAGGTTCGGGTAGGGGGGGCCGGAAAGCACATTCACGTGGTGGCCGCGGTTCACCAGCTGCCCGGCGAGGTTGGCGAGGTAGACACCCTGACCCCCGGTGTGCGGGTCACCGCGGTAGCTGGTCAGACAGACGGACAGCGAATCATCCGGCATGATCCAAAGCATCCTTCCCCGGCGGCCAGCCGGAGGCGGAAGGTCGAACGGTCCGGCGAAAATAAAGCACCCGGCTTTTGCCCACCAGGGGGTTTAGGAGGGCGTCCAGGCCCCGGGTGATCCACGGTTTCTCCATCAGGTCCCACACGAGGAGGTCGTTATATTTTTCGAGGAGACGGGAGGATTCCTTTGAGTCCCACCACCAGCACGAGAGCCACCAGAACGGGGTGTGGAGCGCCAGGGCGCTGTGGGACCCGTAGCAGTCGAACCCCATGGACTCGATTTCCCGGCGAAGGTGATCGGCGTCAAAGATCCGCAGATGGCCGCCGGGGTTGTCATGGTACTCTTCCTCCAGCACCCAGCAGACCCACTCGGGGAAAAACCGCGGCACGCTGATGCCCAGATGTCCCCCCGGACGGAGCACGCGATCGATCTCCCGGAGGGCCCTGCGGTAATCCGGGATGTGTTCCAGCACCTCGGCGCAGATTACGGCGTCAAACGTTCGCGCCGGGAACGGGAGGTCGAGGAGGTTGGCCGAGGTCAGGTTCATGCGGCGCATCGTCGAGGGGGGAGTTGCGGCGAACCGGCGGAACCGGGTTCGGAACGTCTTCAGTCGATCGGCGTTCGAGTCCACGCCCACGGCCTGAAGGGGGAGGCTCTCGTAGGCGGCCTGAAGGTGGTTGCCCTCCCCTTCGCTGCACCCGACGTCGAGGACGCGATCACCCTCGGTGAGGCCCAGCCGCTCCACGTTCACCGTCTGCACGGGTCCACCTCAGAGGGGGCTCTGGGACGGGTTCGGGGTTCCCTCGATCGGACCCGTCGGACAAAGACCCCGGGTTGATCGGAGCCGAGGTTCGCCGGGTGGGCGTTCGGGACCGGAGGGGAGAATCCGATCACGAAGCGGGCCGGGGTTCGCCGAGTGCGTTCCTGTACGTCTCCAGCACCTCCCCGGCCACCCGGGACCAGCTGAAGGTGCTCGTGATCCGGTCCCGACCGCGGCGGCTCAGCTCGGAGCGCTTTTCGGGGTTCTCCAGAAGACGAGCGATTCCCTTCGCGAGAGCGTTCGAGTCGTTGGGTTCCACCAGGACCCCGTGGTCGCCGACCACCTCGGGGAGGCCGCCGGTTTCCGTGGCGACCACCGGGGCGCCGCAGGCCATGGCTTCCCCCGCCGGCAGCCCGAACCCCTCGTAGAGGGAAGGAACCACCGCCAGGGTGGCCCGGGAGTACAGTTCCACCATGCGTTCGGTCGAAATCTGAGCGTGGAAGGTCACCTGCTCGCTGATGTTGAGCCGCTGCAGCAGCTGATCGGTCATCCCCATTTCGTCCCGCTCGCCGATCACCCCAAGCTCAAGGTGGGGGTATTCCGGAACCAGCGCGGCGAACGCTTTCAGAAGGACGCTGAGTCCTTTCATGGGCATGACGTTCGAGGTGGTCAGAAGGAAATCCGGGCGCCGGGCGACGCCGCTGACGGGGCGGAACGTCGAGGTGTCGATCCCGTTATAGACCGTCCGGATTCGATCGGGCTCGACCTCGAAATCGCGCTGGATGTCCCGTTTGGCCTGATCGGACACGGTGATGATGCGATCCAGCTGACGGGCGACCGTCTTCTGCATCTCGAGGAAGCGATACCAGCGTTTGGTCATCCAGCGTCGGTGGGGCATCCGGGTGCGATCCAGCGCGATGTCCCGGTCGATCGTTATGGGATGATGGATGGTGGCCACCACGGGGAAGCCCCGTTCCTTCAGTTCGAGCAGGCCGTAGGCCAGGCTCTGGTTGTCGTGAATGATGTCGTAGCGGTCCGTCCGGTTCCCGAGGTAATTCGCCACCCGCCGGCCGAACGTGTAGGGTTCCGGGAAGCCCCCCGTGGCGGCCCCCGCGATTTCGAGCAGGTCGGTCAGCCACCGCCGGGGTTCCGGCCGGGAGGCAAAGCGCTTCGCGAGATCGGTCAACGTGGGGGCTCGACCGTTGTCCAGCAGGTTCAACCCCGGGAGCTTGATCAGGTTGGCCCCCTCCGGAAGATGAGGGTAGGGTCGCCCGGCGATCACGTCGACCCGGTGACCCCGACGGATCAGCTCCCGGCTCAGGTACCGTACGTAGACCCCCTGGCCGCCGGAAAACGGGTTCCCCCGGTAGGTGAGAAGACAGATGTCAAGCGGTGGGGATTCACGGTTGTTCATAGAAGGGTCTCCGGTCCTCGTTGCGGGGTGATGACGCCGTCCTCCATCCTATAGAAGGGACGTTGGGTGATCCGGAGGACCGTGCGCGGCCGGTGGCCCGTTCAACGAGGTGAATAAGGCAAAAACTGGCCGGACAGTCAGGGTAACAAAACTGTTTGGGAAGGGAAGAATTCCTCCGAACTGAGGGGCCCTACGGTCAATTGACAGCGCAGAAATCGCTTAGGTATGATGGGGCTCAACTGAGAGCCGAACCTGCTGACTTCCGCACCAACGAAACTCAACGGCCGGCGTGACGGATGTCGGTTTTCCTTGCACCTGGAGGAATGTTGACGATGAAGCGTTTTGTGTTTGGTCTGGTTGTGGTGGTATGGGTCACCACCCTCACGTTGGCTCTCCCCGCGGTCGACGTCCACGCGGAGGAGCTTCCCGAGGGGTTCGTGCTGACCGCCGAGAACCTCGATGAGAACCTTCAGAACACGTTCCAGGGACAGACGATCGAGAGCCTGCTGACCGACGTCTACGAGATGCGGATCCGTGATCAGAACCTCAAGATGCGGCTGAAGGAGACCTCGGAGTTCGAGATCGCCGAGGAGTGGAAGGAGAAGACCGAACGGTACGAGGGCACGGTTTCCTACGATCCCCAGGCCCGGAACGTCAAGAACTACAAGGCGGGTCTTCCGTTTCCGGACATCAGCGCCGACGATCCCCACGCGGGCATGAAGGTCTACTTCAACGCCTACCTGGGCCAGACCAGCCCTCCGATGGCCGACCATCGTGAGTTCTTCCAGACGCTCATCGACGGGAACGACGGCGTCCAGCGAACCCGACTCGCGACCGCCCAGTGGTACAATTTCTACAATCAGTACCGCGAGCCACCCGGCCAGGAGGTCTACCAGCCCGACAAGCAGATCTATCAGCGTGTGCTTAACTTCCTCCTGCAGCCCCAGGACGTCCGCGGGATCGGGGTCTTCTCCATTCAGTACATGAACGACCGTCTTCCCACCACGTGGGCCTACGTGCGGTCCCTGCGTCGAACCCGTCGGATTCCCACCGGGAACTGGGGGGAGCGAGGCCAGCTGGGGGACTTCTTCGCGGACGGGGCAATCCTGACGTTTCACCCCAGCGTCTACCCGGAGATCGAATACCTCAGCAAGGAGACGCTTCTTTTCCCCCAGAAGCAGCCGGCGAGTAAAACCCCGATCGATCGGGAGGCCGGTTCCGCTCAGGAGAAGTACCGGTACCTGGACGTGGCCAACTCGCCGCACTGGAACTTCGACTCGGACTACATGGCCTACGAGCCCCGAACCGTGCACCGCATCAAGCTGGTCATGCCCGATCACCACACGCTTGGTTCACGGGTCATGTACGTCGACACGGAGATCTGGCGTAAGCTGGGTCAGGACGAGTACGACAAGAGCGGGAACCTCTCCCAGCAGGTCGAGTCGGCGTTTCGAAACCGGGGTGACGAGGGGCGGC
>CAZEBV010000079.1:4765-10517 GCA_964510695.1 uncultured bacterium | reverse complement strand
TCGCGCGGTGGGGGACGCCGGAGCCGTGCTCGTGGGAGGACACACCGTGAAAAACCCCGAACCCGTGGTGGGCATGGCCGTGACGGGGTTTGCCGGGGAGCCCGACCTCACCGTGAACGGCCGTGCCGGGGTGGACGATCGGTTGATTCTGACGAAGCCCCTCGGAACCGGGATCGTGACGACCGCCCACACCCGGGACGAGGTGTCGGAGAGGAGCCTGAGCCGCGCTATCCACTGGATGAAGCGTCCGAACGCCGTCGGCCCGAAGCTGGCCGAGGAGGGGAGCGTTTCCACGATGACCGACGTGACCGGCTACGGGCTCGTGGGGCATCTGCTCGAGATGCTCAACGAGGAACAGGGCGCCCGTCTTTCCCTGGGGGCCCTCCCGTTTCTGCCCGGGGTGCGTCGTCTCGCCCGGGAGGGGATCGTCCCGGGGGGGACCCGGGACAACTGGGAGTCCGTCCGCGGGCGAACGACCCTCCAGGTCGACGACGACGTGGCGCCCTGGCTGGTCTCGGACGCCCAGACGTCGGGGGGGCTGCTGGTGGCGGTCCCCCCCGAGCGGGAGGAACCGGTCCGCATGCTGCTTCGAGAGGCCGAGTGGAAACACGAGGTGATCGGCCGGGTCACCGGGGAACCCGGGGTGGTCGTGGAACCGTGAGCGAGGAGGAACTTCGAAAGATCCCGGCGGTGGATTCCCTGCTCGAGGAGCTTTCCTGCCCCGATGGTTTCTCCCGCGAGCTGGTGGCGGGGGTGGTTCGAAACCACCTCGACCGACTGCGCGAGTCGATTCGCGACGGGGGGGACTGCCCCGATCGGGCCTCCATCGCGGAGGCGCTGGAGAGCCGTCTTCGGGCCATCCGGGACAGTCGAATTCGTCCGGTCATCAACGCCACGGGCGTCGTTCTTCACACCAACCTCGGTCGGGCTCCCTACGCCCGGGCCGCCCTTGATCGTCTTGAGGCCGTGACCGGCGGGTACTGCAGCCTCGAGATCGACCTCTCGGAGGGTGAGCGGGGAGGACGGGGAGCCTACGGCGAGGCGCTGCTGGAGACGATTACGGGCGCCGAGGCCGCCGCGTTCGTGAACAACTGCAGCGCGGCCCTGATGCTGGCCCTCCGTTCGCTGTCCGAGGGGCGTGACGTCCTGATTTCTCGGGGGGAGCTGGTGCAGATCGGCGGGGGGTTTCGCATTCCGGAAATCCTGGAGACCAGCGGATCCTCCCTCCGGGAAGTGGGCACCACCAACCGCACCACGACCGAGGATTACCGGGCGGCCATGGACGAGTCCGTCGGCATGATCCTGAAGGTCCACCGGAGCAATTTCGACCTGCGGGGGTTCACCGAGGAGCCCTCGACGGGGGAGCTGGCCGAACTCGCCGGGGACCACGACGTGCCGCTGGTGGTGGACCTCGGAAGCGGAGCGCTGTGGGCGACCGAGTCCGTCGACCTGCGTCACGAGCCCCGTCCCTCGGAGGTCCTGGAGGCGGGGGTCGATCTCGTCACGGTGAGCGGTGATAAGCTCCTGGGCGGCCCGCAGGCGGGGCTTCTGATGGGCACGGGGAACCTGATTGAGCGGATCAAGAACCATCCGCTGTTCCGGGCGATGCGCTGCGGGAAAGCGACCCTGACGGCCCTGGAGGCGACGCTGGACGCCTACCTTCGGGACGGAGGCGAAAGCCTGCCCGTCCGCCGGCTCCTCTCCACCTCGCTGGAGTCCCTCGAGGAGCGGGCCCGGGACCTGGCGGGGCGTCTGGAGGATCGTTCCGTCCAGCCCGCCGGGATGACCGGCCGGGTGGGAGGCGGTTCCCTTCCCCTGGAGGAGCTTCCGGATTACGGGGTGAGGGTCACCGCCGACGATCCGGTCGAACTCGTGGATCGGCTTCGCGCCTCGGAGCCGCCGGTGGTGGCCCCTCTCAGGGAGGACGCCGTCGAGCTGCACCTCCGCTCGGTTCCGCCCGATCGGGACGAGGTGCTGGTCGAGCAACTGCGACAGCACGAGGATCTCATCGACCGGTCCTGACGGAGCGGACAGCGTTCGATCCCAGGGGAGGAACCACGATGCGCTATCGTCTGGTGGCCACCGCGGGCCACGTGGACCACGGTAAAACGGCCCTGCTTGAGGCCCTGACCGGTCAGAACGCCGATCGTCTCGAGGAGGAACAACAGCGGGGGCTGACCGTCGACCTGGGTTTTGCCGACATGCGCGACGATGACGAAGGGATTCACGTCGGGTTCGTCGACGTGCCGGGACACCAGGATTTCATCAAGAACATGGTTTCCGGAATGGGGTCGGTGCAGGGTGTGCTCTTCGTGGTCTCGGCCGTCGACGGCTGGCAGGCTCAGAGTCGGGAGCATTTCGAGATCGTCAACCTCCTCGAGCCCTCCTACTGCTGTTTCGCCCTGACCAAGACCGACCTGGCCGACGAGGAGATGCAGCTGATCGTGGAGGCGGAAATCGAGGAGGCCATGGCCGGGACCGATTACGCCGGGGCCCCGCGTGTGCCGGTCAGCGCCGAGACGGGGGAGGGCGTCGAGTCCCTGAAACGGCGTCTGTTCCGTGACCTCTCCGCGACGCCCGACCCTCCGGATCACGGGAAACCCTACTGTCCGGTGGACCGGAGCTTCTCGGTGCAGGGACAGGGGACCGTGGTGACCGGGAGTTTGAGCGGGGGATCCGTAGAACCCGAAGCCGACCTGGCCCGCATGCCCGACGGGGAGGTTGGTCGGGTCCGTTCCGTGCAGCAGTACCACGAGGGGGTCGATCGGGCCGAACCCGGCAGTCGGGTGGCCCTCAACGTTCCCGACTGGGACCGTGAGCAAACCCACCGGGGAGACGTGGCCGCCGTGCCGAACGCCGGTCGGACCGGGGAGGTGCTGGACGGACGACTGAGGGCTCCCCGGGATCCCCGTCACCCCCTGGAGCATGACACCCAGGTGCTGGCCTACCTCGGGACCGGACGCTACCCGGCCCGGGTTCTGCTCGCCGACGCCGAGGCCCTGCCGGCGGATTCGAGCCAGCTGGCTCGAATCAAACTTCTTTCGGACAGGGTGTTCACCCGCCCCGGCGATCGCCTGATCGTGCGTTCCTTCAACGATCGGTTTCTGCTGGGCTGCCTTCGGGTCGGGGCGGTCGATCCCGGCGTCCGCTGGGGGGACGTGGACCATCGAAGCTGGCTGTCCGGCCGATTTCCGGTGACCCCTCGTAACCTGCTGGTAAGCGAGCTTCGACGGCGGGGAGCCCTGACCCTCACGGAGGCGGCGGACGGGACCCGGTACGATTCGAAGACGTTTCGGGACGCGGCCGAAAGTCTGGGTGAAGCTCGTCGGCTCGAGGGGAACTGGGTGGTCGATCCGGCGTGGTGGGAGCAGTGTCTGGACGACGTGCAGAAGCGGGTCAGGGAGTACCATCGTGATCACCCGACCCGGCCGGGACTGCCCCGTACGTCCCTGAGGGACACGGTCGGGCAGGGCGAGCTTCGGGAGCGTTTCCTGGAGGCGCTCGGGGAACGGGGGATCCTCGCCCGGGACGAGCACCTGCGGGACGAGGATTTCGAACCCCACCTGGATTCGGACGACCGGGCGCGGGCCGACGAACTCCTCGAGGCTCTCGGGGAGGCCGGACTGGAGGGGCCCGACCGGGAAACCCTCGAGGACCGGTACGGTTCCGAACTCGTGGCCTACCTCGTGCGGGAGGGGCGGCTGGTCGAGCTCAACGAGGAGCGTCTGCTCACCCGGGAGGTGTTCCGGGACCTCCGGGAGGCTCTTCGAGCGTTCCTGGAGGATAACGAGCCGGTGAGGCTCAGCGAGGTCCGGGATCACCTGGGGTCGACCCGTAAATACGTGATCCCGCTCATGGAGTACCTCGACCGTCAGGGGATGACCTACCGGGACGGCGAGGTTCGCCACCTGCGCCGCTCGGAGGAGGTCGGCGAGGACGATGAGTGATCGACCGGGCGGCCGTTTCGGCCGGGGAGGACGGGTCCGGTGAGCGACCCGAGCCTCCCCTCCGCCGTGGTGGACTGGTTCCGGGCGTCCGCCCGGGATCTCCCGTGGCGCCACACCGAGGATCCCTACCGGATCTGGGTCGCCGAGGTCATGCTCCAGCAGACGCAGGTAACCACCGTGCTGGACTACTACGAGCCCTTCCTTCGGCGGTTTCCCACGGTGGAAGACCTGGCCGGGGCCGACCGCGACGAGGTGCTCAAGGCCTGGGAGGGACTCGGGTTCTACGCCCGGGCCCGTCGGCTCCATCGCGCCGCCCGAACGCTGGTGGAGGAGCACGGGGGAACCCTCCCTCGTACGGTGGAGGACCTCAAAGAGCTCCCCGGGATCGGGGACTACACCGCCGCGGCGGTGGCCGCGTTCGCGTTCGGCGCCCGTGAACCGGTGGTGGACGGCAACGTGATGCGGGTCCTCAGCCGATTTCGAGCCCTCGAAACCCCCGTGGACCGCACCGATACGCGGCGCCGGGTGGAGGAGTACCTCGGCCGGTGGCTCGAGGAAGCCGAGGATCCCGGGGTTTTCTCGGAGGCGATGATTGAACTCGGCGCGCTCGTCTGTTCCCCTTCGAACCCCGACTGTGACGGCTGTCCCCTGAACGATCGCTGTCGGGCCTTCGCCGAGGATCGGACCGACGAGCTGCCCGTCACCGCCGATCGTCCCGATCGACCCCACCACGAGGTGACCGCGGGGGTTCTCGTGGAGGACGGGAAGGTCCTGATCGCCCGGCGACCGGAGGATCGGATGCTGGGCGGGTTATGGGAGTTCCCGGGGGGCAAGCAGGAGGAGGGTGAGACCCTTCGGGAGGCTCTGAAGCGGGAGTTCATGGAGGAACTTGGGGTTGACGTGTCCGTGGGCGAAAAGGTCGTCGAGGTGCCCCACCAGTACAGCCACCTGTCCATTAACCTTCACGCGTTCTGGTGCCGCCGGGTCGAGGGCGAACCCGAAAGCCGGGAGGGACAGCCCTGGAAATGGGTTCCACCCGAGCGGCTCCGGGACCACCCGTTCCCGGGGGCGAATCAGCCCATTCTCGAGGCCGTCGAGGATCGTATGGTCACCGTTTGAGCCACCGCGTTCGTCGTCACTTCCTCGATTGGGAGATGATCCGTCGATGTCCATGGAGTCCTTCGTGCTGGGGTCCTTCTCCACCAACGCCTACCTGCTGGACGAGCGTTATCTGGTGGATCCGGGGGGCATGAACCCGACGCTGCGTGAGCGCCTGGAGGAGTGTCGGTCCTCCCTCCAGGGGGTCCTTCTGACCCACGCCCACTCGGACCATTTCCTCGGTCTGGACGCGGTCCGTTCGATCGTGGGGGACTGCCCGGTTTACTGTCACTCCGAGGACCTGTCGCTGATGGAACATCCCAAAATGAACCTCTCGGAGTGGCAGGGGGATCCGCGTCAGCTTGACTCGGTCAAGCCCCTCGACTCGGTGGAACTGACGATCGACGGTGAACCCCTCGAGGTGCTCGAAACGCCCGGACATACTCCCGGAAGCGTCAGCTTTCACTGGGCCGCCGAGGAGGTTCTGCTCTCCGGGGACGCCCTCTTTCGGGGCAGCATCGGCCGGACCGACCTCCCCGGGGGCGACCAGCAGCAGCTTCTGAAGTCCATCCGGGAGGTCATCCTGTCCCGGCCGGACGAGACCGAGGTTCACCCGGGACACGGCCCCGCCACCACCGTGGGCCGGGAGCGCAGGACCAACCCTTTCCTGCGGGCACAATGAGCCGACGGGGGCGAACTAACGGGGG
>CAZEBV010000079.1:0-4755 GCA_964510695.1 uncultured bacterium | reverse complement strand
AAGGTGGGGGTAGATCTTCCCGAGGGCCTCGACGACGGCGTCGGCGTCATCGTCCGTCATCTCGGCGTGGGTCGGCAGCCTCACGACACTCTGGCTGACGCGCTCGGTCACCGGCAGTTCCGACGGGGGATCCAGGTGTTCCCGGGCGTAGGGTGATTCGTGCAGGGGCCGGTAGTGGGCCCGGGCCTCGATTCCCTCCGCCTGCAGGGCCTCCAGAAGCCAGTTTCGTCGGTCGGGGTCATCCATCAGGAAGGCCGTGACGTGGCCGTTTTCCCGGGCGTTCTCCGGGGGGCTCACGGGCCGGAAACGATCGTCCCGATCCACCCGCCGGACCCCCTCGCGAACGCGATCCTGCACGGCTCGCCGCCGCCCCCGGATCGCGGGCCAGCGCTCGAGCTGCTGTTCGAGCACCGCCGCGAGGATGTCCGACAGGACGTAGCTGCTTCCCGTGGTCCGCCACGTGTATCGGTCGACGTCACCCAGTCGGGTGGCCGAGCGGTCGGTTCCCTTGTCGCGGATGCGTTCACAGGTCGAAACGTCCGCCTCCCGCCCGACGACCAGGGCTCCCCCCTCCCCGCATGTAAGCACCTTTGAGCCGTGGAAACTGAAGGCCCCGAACCGGCCCACGGTTCCGGCGGGACGGCCCTGCCGGGCGCTTCCGAACGCCTGGGCGGCGTCCTCGAGGAGTGTGATACCCTCCCGTTCACAGAGCGATGCCAGCGGCTGCGTCGGGGCGGGGAAACCCCCGTAGTGGACCAGCATGACGGCGCGTGTCCGATCCGTCAGCGTTGGTTGAACGGTCTCTGGAGTGAGGGTCAGCGTGGCGGGGTCGACATCGGCGAACACCGGTCGTCCTCCGGCCCGGAGCACGGCCAGCCCGCAGGAAACGTAGGCGTAGGAGGGGACGATGACCTCCTCGGAGGGACCCGGGTCGAGCGCCAGCAGGGCGGCCTCCAGGGCGTGGGTGCAGGAGGTCACGGTAAGCACCCGCGGGACCTCCCACCGTTCCTCGAGGTGTTCCTCGACGTGCCGGCAGAACGAACCGGGTCCGGCCACCCGGCCGGACCGGAGGGATCGGGCGGCGGCTTCCGATTCGGCGTCCGAGAAGCTGGGTCGGTGGAGGGGAATCGGTTCCTCCCGGACCGGGGATCCTCCTTCCAGGGCCAGCGAGGACGGCATCGTCGTCCCTCCCGGCAGGGTGAACCTCGGGATGGTGCTTCCCGGAACGCGCTCATTGTAGCTTCGTCCCGCCGCGGACACGCCAGCACCGGCCGATCCGATCCCGGGCGGTCCCGCGATGGTTTGTATACTTGAACGTGCTGGATGGTTGCGGCACGCTTCGTGGATCCGACCTTGAGAGGCACCCGTCATTCTGTCCCGCCCCGGGAGGTCACGATGGACTACGAACTGGAGATCGTCACCGACGAGGCCCTGAGCCATGAGACCGACCTGATCGTGCTCGTGATCGGCCGCGAGGACGGCGACCCGAACCTCGATCGACTGCCCGACCTCCCCGAACGCCCCCTGTCATCCTTCGATGCCGCGGTGGGTGAGACGCAGCTCGTGTACGAGACGCCCTACGCCGCCCCCCGGGTCCTGCTGGTGGGCTGCGGGCCGCCGGAGGACCTGGAAGCCCCCCAGGTGGCCGAGCTTGCCGGACGTTCGATTCAGGCGGCCACCGACGAGCCGGTGGAGGAGGTTACGTTCGTTTTCCCGCTCTTCTGGTCCCTGGATCGTGAAGTCAGCGCCCGCCAGCTTCGGGTGGGGCTCGGCCTGGCCGGATACCGCTACGAGGAGTATCAAAACGAGGAGGACGGGAAGGAGGACGAGGACGACGAAGAGCCCGAGCTGGAGCGGGTTCACCTGCTGCTGGAGGATCGACGGTCCTCGGCCACGGTGACCCGCGGGTTCGAGGAGGGGGCGAGTACGGCCCGTGCGGTGGTCTCCGCCCGGGACCTGGGAAACACGCCCTCCAACGACCTCACCCCGGAAGGGCTGGCCGAACACGCCCGGGAGCTCGCGGACGAGCACGATCGGCTGGAGGTCGACGTGTGGGAGCCGGATCGGCTCGAGGAGGAATCGATGAACCTGATCCTGGCGGTGGGCCGGGGCAGCGGACACGAGCCGCGCCTGATTCGCCTGGATCATCGGGTCGGGAACCCCGAGGGTACGGTGGCCCTGGTCGGGAAGGGCGTGACCTTCGACAGCGGGGGGATCTCCATCAAACCCAGCAAGAACATGGACGAAATGAAGTTCGACATGTGCGGGGCGGCCGCGGTGCTGGGGATCATGGAGGCGATGGCCCGCCTCGAGTGGCCGCTGGACGTGGTGGGTCTTGTTCCCTCGGCCGAGAACATGCCCGGACAGCGGGCGACCAAGCCCGGGGACGTGGTCACCGGGTACGCCGGCCGAAGCGTCGAAATTCTGAACACCGACGCCGAGGGGCGGCTGATCATGGCCGACACCCTGGGGTACGTCAGTGAAACGCTCGCCGGGGACGTGGATTACCTGATCGATTACGCCACGCTGACGGGCGCCTGCATCACGGCCCTGGGCCACGAGGCCGCCGGCCTCATGGGGATCGACGACGACCTGTGCGAGGGTCTCGAGGCGGCCGGGCAAACGGTTTCGGAACGGGTCTGGCGGCTGCCGCTCTGGGAGGAACACTCCGAACAGATGGAAAGCGAGATCGCCGACGTGAAGAACATCGGCGGGAAGGCCGGGGCCATCACGGCGGGGGCCTTCCTTCGGCACTTCGTGGACGAGGACGAGGTGGAACGCTGGGCTCACCTGGACATCGCCGGAACCGGCTGGGGAATGAAGGAGCTTTCCTACCGCCCCAAGGGGGGCACCGGTTTCGGCGTCCGACTGACGGTTGAGCTGCTTCGGGACCTGTATCGCCTTTGAGGACGCCCATGGCCCTCCCCCCCGACCCGGTTCCCCGTTCGAGCCGGACTCCCCGGGGACGACGTCGCCCGTGAACCGCCGCCGGCCCCGTTTGAACATCACGCTCGATCCGACGGTCAAGGAACGGCTGGAACGAAAGGCCGAGGCCATGAGCGTGTCCCGGTCGCGGCTGATCGAGGCCCTGATTCGGGAGTTCCTCGAGATCAGCCGGGATGATCCGCGGCTGGACATGGAGGTTCGCCGGGCGATTCAGGACCGAAAGGGAGGCTCGGAATCCGAAGCAGACCCCGACGAGAAACGCCGCCAGATCGAGGCGATCCTCGAGGACATGGACGGGGGAAACGGATGACCTCCGGGGGGATGATCCACGGGACGATCCACGGGCGGTTCCAGCCCTTTCACCGGGGACACCTTCGCATGGCCCGGATGGCGCTTGAACGCTGTGACGAACTGACGATCGGACTGACCAACCCCGATCCCCAGCGGGTCACCGAGGAGGCGGCGGATCAACAGCGTCATCGGCCCGAGAACAACCCCCTGACCTTCTGGGAGCGCTACCGGGTCGTGCGGGCGGTGCTGCTGGAGGACGGGGTTTCGCCGGAACGTTTCGCCATCGTCCCCTTTGACGTCAACAACATGGATGTTTTTCCGTGGGACCATTACATGCCCCGCTCGGCCCGGTGGTACCTTCGGGTGAAAGGGGAGTGGGGGGAGCAGAAGGTCCGCCGACTGGAGGAGCACGGGCTCACGGTAAAACGGCTTCCGTTCGACCGCTTCACGGACGTCAGCGGCACCGGGATCCGGGCGGCCATCGCGTCGGGCGAGGAGGACTGGATGGAACAGGTTCCACCGCCGGTCCCGGACCTTCTTCGGGACATGGGGGTGACGGAGCGGATTCGGGCGGGACGGGAGGCTTTCGAACCCCGTCAAAATTGACATTGACCCCCACGGGCTGGTACCGTTGTAGCATCACTGAAACCACCGGGAGGTTCTTTCATGGAAGTCAACGCGAAGAAGCTGAAGGAGACCGCCAAGAAACTCGGCCGGGCCATCGGCCAGACGGACGCCGCCCGTGCCCTCGAGCGTGCGAGGGAGGCGATGCGGGACGAGGAGGAGACCTGGGAACTGTTCCAGGAGGTCCAGCAGCTTCAGCAGTCGCTTCTGCAGAAGATGCAGCAGGGACGGGACGTCTCCGAGGAGCGCCGTGACGAGCTTCAGGAAAAAATGCAGGAACTTGAGGGCAAGCGGGATTACCAGCAGTTCGTCTCGGCCCAGATGAATTTCGACAAACTCATGGAAACGGTCAACGATCAGATCCAGGAGGGCATCCAGGAAGGCGAAGAGTCCAACATCATCGAACTCTAGCCCGATTCCGCCCTCTTTTCCCTCCGGACGTCCCGACCAACTACGCCGGTCCCGCGGCATCGTCCCTGCGGTTGATGCGGCATGAGTGACGCTTCTCCGACCGGACGCTACCGCCTGCGGAACCGGGGCCCCTGGGTCACCCTGGAGTACCCCGTCTGGTCCGGGTTCAACCTCGGTCAGACCACCGCCGTGGCGGCTGCCACGGCGGCGGATTTCGCCTCCGCCCGCCGCCGGGACCTTTTCTTCTCCCGGTTTCCGGTCCGGTCCTACCACGAGGACCAGCAGGTGCACGGCGTCGGCGTCCGGGCCGTGGGTCCCCGTTCGGCCGGTTACCCCCGGGCCGACGGTCTGCTCGCGGCCCGGCCCGGAACCCTGCTGTCGATCCGTACGGCCGACTGCCTGCCGCTGTTCCTCCGGAACGCGTCCGGCACGCGGTATGCTCTTCTTCACGCGGGCTGGCGCGGGCTCAGGGACGGGATTGTC
>CAZEBV010000078.1:5102-10580 GCA_964510695.1 uncultured bacterium | reverse complement strand
GCCGCAGCTCCTTCAGCGTCCGAGGTCCGATCCCCCGCACGTCCTTCAGCCCCTCCGGCCGATCGAATCCCCCCTTTTTCTCCCGCTTCGCGACGATCCTTCGGGCGGTGGACGGTCCGATCCCCGGCAGCTGGATCAGCCGCCGGACGTCGGCCTGATTCAGGTCGAGGCGGGCACGGCGGCGAATGCGGGCCCGTTCCCCGGGCGTCGTCGGCTCGAGGCCCAGGGACGTCCGCGGGGGTGTGTCCCCCTGTATTTCACCGGATGGATCGGTCCCGACGGGCGACAGGAAGAACCCGGGCATGGCCAATGCCAGCAGAAGCACAAACACGATGGGACAGCCCGGCCGCCAGCCCCCCTGCCGCCCGGGGCCTCCCGGCGGGAACGTTACGGGAGGTCCTCCTCCGGGTGGAAAACGCCCGGGAGGCCGTCACCGCCCCCCCTCACCCACCGGTCGAGAGCACCTCGCGGCGGGAGAAGAAGAACCCGATCTCCCGTTCGGCACTCTCGGGGGAATCCGAGCCGTGGATCATGTTCTCCGGAAGCTCCCCGGCGAACTCGGCCCGGATCGTGCCGGGGGCCGCCTCCGCCGGGTCGGTGGCTCCCATCAGGGTCCGAAGTCGAGGGATGGCTTCCTCGCCGGCCGCGATGCCCACCACGACGGGACCGGAGGCCATGAAATCCACCAGCCCATCGAAGAAGGGCTGGTCCTGGTGTTCCGCGTAAAAATCGCGGGCCTGTTCGCGGCTCAGCTGGATCATCTTGAGGGCCTCGATCTCCAGGCCGTCGGTCTCGATGCGTCCGAGGACCTCCCCCACGAGGTTTTTGCGGAGGGTGTCGGGTTTGAGAATGGTCAGGGTGCGCTGCATGGAGGATCGCCTCTCGTTGAGGGAATCGGAATGCTGCGGAATACCAGCAAAGGGGATGGCGGGACGGCGGACGGCTCCGCTCAGTCGCCTGGATCGGTGCTCACGTAGAGGTATCGTCGGATCGACGAAAACCGGGAGGCGTCGAGCTCGAGCGCGTCCCGCAGGTCCTCGACGGACCGAAATGCGCCGTGCCTTGATCGGTAGTCCACGATATCACGGGCCAGCCGTTCGTTCACCCCGGGCAATCGCCCGAGGGTGGACGGGCCCACCCGATTGAGGTCGAACCGCGGAACGCTCAGGGTAAAATATCGCCTGAGGCGAGCCAGTTTCGCCTCGGACAGGGAGGCCCGTCGTCCCAGCTGCCGCCAGGACTCATAATAACCGCCGTGTCTCCGTTCCCGGAGGACGCGCCGAAGCCCCTCCCGGTCGAGGATGCCCGCCAGGGCGTCCGATTGGACCCGGTTCAGGTTGTGCGGCACGGTCCCCGAGCCCTGGCCGACCAGGCCGGGGGGACGACTCACCCCGTCGGCCTCGTCCACGGCGGCCCGGGACACGGACCGTCCCTCCGTGTCCGATCGAATGACCCGGGGCGTCAGGAAAACGAGAAGCTCGCTTTTCCGTTCCTGGTCGGACCGGGTACGAAACAGCGCCCCCAGCAGGGGAACGTCCTTGAGGTAGGGAACCCCCTGCTCGGCATCCCGGCCCGTCTCCTCGATAAGGCCCCCGATCACCAGCGTCTGGCCGTCCTCCACCAGGACCGAGTTCTCGGTTCGCCGCCGGTTGATCTGCGAGACCACGTCCTCCGGGACCTCGCCGGTTAAAAAATCGTCGCTCGAGATCACGAGGTCCATGCGCACGTGTCCGTCCCGGGTCACCGTGGGCGTGACGTTCAGCTCGGTAAACGCCTGGATCGTCTCCAGCGAAGTCTGTAATCCCTCGGCCGTCTGGCGCGACACGATGACCTCCTGCTCCGAACCCACCCGAATGGAGGCCTCCTCGTTGTTGAGGGCGGTGATTTGAGGCTTCGACAGAATTTCCGATCGGGTCCGTCCCGCCAGGACGTTCAGGACCGCCTGGAAGTCGCTTCGACTGATCAGGGCAGTGAAAGTCCCCGGCCCGAGTTTGTCCAGGGCCGCGTCCACGGCGTTGAGGGCCACGCCCCCGCGCCCGGTGAAATCCCCGGCTCCCGTCACCTGGTTCCCCCGGGGGTTGAGGAAGAACTCGGGGTTGATCTGGGTCCCCTTCTCGAGGGCATACTCCAGGATGAGCCCCCGGATGAGAACCTGCCTCTGGCGCCGGTCGAGGCGGCTGATCAGCGCCCGCACGTCCTCCCGGCGGGAACGCGGCGCGGTGAACAGCACGCTGTTGGTGGACCTGTCGGCGGAGAAGGACACACCGGGGTCGGGCCCGTCCGTTCGGCTGGACTCCTGCATCGCCGTCAGGCTGGAGACGACCGAGCGCGCCCGACGGTAATGAAGCGGCACCACGCCGGTAATCATGCCCGGGGCCTCGAGAGACTGACGGCCGTCCCCCGCCGGATCCACGTCCACAATTCGCAGAACGTTCCCGTCGGCGACCCGGGTCAAACCGGCCAGGTCGAGGATCGTGTCGAGGGCCTGCAGGGCGGTCACGTCCTCGAGTCGTACGCTGATCGCCACGTCCGCCAGGGGACTTTCATCGATCATCGTCGGCAGCACGAGGTTCCAGCCCGTCGTCTCGGCCAGGCTGCGCAGCACGGCTGGCAGAGGGGCCTCCCGGAAATTCAGCGACACCAGGCGAGGCTGCCCGTGAAGCCGAAACCGCACCGTGGAGCCGGTCCCGACGAGACGAGCATCGACCCGGTTGTTCTTTTGCGTCGGGGAAACCCGATACAGGTCGACCTCGATTTGCCCCTGGTTGTCGGACGTCCCCACGGACTGAAGGCCCTCGGAATCGGTGTTGACGTCGAGCACGGCCCCTTCGGTTCGGCTGAGGAACTCGACCTTTCGTCCCGGCACGGGGTTCCCGTAGGTGTCACGGACCGCCACGACCAGCGGATCGGGAACCTCCCGGCCGCACAGGGCCCGCTGTCGGTCGCCCCCGGCCCGGAGCAGCCGCACCGTCGGGGCCGGCCGCACCCGGAATTCGTGGGCGGCGCTCAGATCCCGTTCGGGCACGCGTGCCTCGACCGTCACCGGACCGCTCCGAAGCCCCGGTCGATAGAAGACACGAGCCCGGCCGGCGCCGTCCGTCGTGACGCTGAGGCGAGAGTCGCCCGGATCCGTTCGTGTGCCGCCCAGGGTCCCGGCGCCCCGGGACAGAGAAAACACGACCGTCTCCCCCTGGGCGGCCTCCCCCGCGGGATCCCGAAGCCGAACGGCGAGCGGAAACGGTCGGGAGGATCCTGCGCGGGGATCTTCCGGCAGCCCCGCAAGCCGTTCAAGACGGAGATCGTCGGCCTCCCCGGCCGGTGTCGGGGACGAAAATACAAGGATCCCCACCACGAGACTCACCAGACAGAGACCCGCCTCGAGAATGAATCGGGGTTCCGAAGGAAGGCAAGGATCGGCCCGGAAGTCCGGCGACCCCGACGCCGGCGGGTCGGCGGGCGGCATCAGGCGAAAAAACCCGCAGGGAGACGGGGATCGTGGAACTGGCCCGGTGGGTCGTCGGTTTCCGGGGTCGCCCGTCCATGCGGCGAGCCCCGAACGTTCAGCCGAGTACCGATAGGCGGCCCTCCTCGTCTTCGACGGCGTCCCCCTCTCGGGGCATGGAAGTCCTCCGCGGAAGTACGTTCTCAGGAGGCTGTGTTGGAACGGCCGGGTCCGTACATAGAAAAAGCGCCCTCGCTGGGCCGGAAACGGGAACCGGAACGACCGGTTCGACCGTCGGCGGACCGGCAAGGAACGACGAGCAGACACAGCATAGCCTAGACCTTACGTGTGTGAAGAGGGTTGTTTCCGGGCCCACGAGCGGACGTCAGCCACACCAACGCCAGGCGGGAACGGCGAAGATCGCCCCTAAGATCGCGGGGACGGGGCTAGGGACAGTGCAGGAGGTTCAGCTCGTAGTCCTCGAAGTCCTCCTCCGTGGCCAGGGCCCGGAACGTCCAGGCCTCCCCGGCCTCCAGGCCGCCGGTCGTGTCGGTCGCGTCCCCGACCTGCTCGCCGTTCTCGTCGTAGAGGGCGAAGCCGACGGCCAGGGTCGCCAGGTCCTCGTCCGACTCGTTGACCGCCCGGCCCACGATGTAAATGCTGTATTTCAGCCGCTGGACACCCGTGTTCTCCACCCGCACGGCGTCGCACGCGGCCCGGAGCGGCACCGCGATCGTCATGACCACCAGGACCGCCAGGACGAAGGACGTTCCGAAACGACTCACCTCAACCACCTCCCGGGGCGACTTCCCGGACACTTCCCCATTATCCGGGTTCTTATCGCCCACACAAGATGCCGGCAGGCGGGACCGTACGGTCAGCCACACGGTCCCGGACGACCCGTGAACACTCGGAAGGGACTTGATCGGGGCTCGCCCGGGCCTCACCCTCCGTGCTGTCGACCGGGGATTCAACTGTCAGCGCGAGCACGTTGAGCCGCCGGCGTCGACCCTACAATCAGGCTCTTCTGACCCCGATCCTATCCGCCCTGGTTGAATTCATGAGGAAAGGTGGGTGTTCGACCGTGATCGACCGCACGATCCGATGGCTTGCGGGGCCTGGTCTTGGAGTCGCGCTTCTGATCCTCCTGGTCCACCCGGTCCGATCGGCCCCGCTCTCGGAGTGGGACCTCTCCTACAACAACGGGGGCGGGGGCGTCGAACTCGAATCCCCCGAGGGCGATTTTCGCTACCGCCAGCTGGGGTACCTCCAGGTGCGGGGCGACCTCTTCAACGACGAGTTCGCCCGGGGCGAGGGTCGGACACGCTTCACCCTGCGTCGGGCCCGGCTGGACTGGATCGTCGACGTTCGGGATAAGTACCGGCTTCTGCTTGAAATCGACGGCGAGGACTTCAACGGCCCCGACAGCTCCGATTTCGACCTGGTCGTGGCCCGCATCAGGTCGTGGCCCGCATCAGCGGGCCGCTGTGGCCGGGGGGATGCTGGACGGTCGGGAAGTTCATCACGCCCTTCTCGACGGAGAACAACCACGCCTCCCGCTCGCTGGACATGATCGAGCGCTACCTGGCGCTCAACAACCTGTTTTTGCTGCCGGCGGTGGACGTCCAGTTCGGGGGGGGAACTGGCGTATCCCCTGACCGAGCGGTGGACGGCGACGGTCGGCGTGTTCAACGGCAACGGCCGGGCGGCCGACAACCTGTCGAACGACAACCGCCACAAGGAGGTCCAGCTGCGGCTGGAACACGAATACTCCGAGTATTTCCAGTGGTCCGCGTCCTTCGACCGCAGCCACGAGGAGCCCCAGACGCTCTCGCTGGAGGGCTACACCTTCACGGACTACTCGAGCGTGGCCGTCGACGGCACGCGGCGGATCCTCGGGGGAAGCTTCGATTACACGAGCCACCCCTTCTCCCTTCGGGGGGAGGGCCTGCGGGCGGACTTCCCGGACGTGGACGCCCGGCTGTCCGGCGGCTACCTTCAGCCCGCCTACTTCTACCGGGGGGATAAAAACGGCG
>CAZEBV010000078.1:0-5092 GCA_964510695.1 uncultured bacterium | reverse complement strand
AACGGCGGCCTCCAGTACCTCCTCCGCCTGGACGCGGCCCGCATCGAGAAGGACGGCGTGAACATCGGGGGCGATGCGATCCGCGCGGTCACGCTGGGCCTGAACTGGTACCTGAACGGCAACGTCCGGCTCAAACTCAACGCCGTCGGCGAGGACTACGACGGGGAGGGCAACAACGTCACCCGGACCGGAACGCCCAGCGGCGTGCAGGAAGAAGGGTTCCATCCCTACCTGCTGTCGGAACTTCAGTTCAAGTTTTAACCGGCCGGAGGCCGGCCCGGTCCAGCGACATGACGAACCTTGGCCGGGCCTGACCGAGGGTGGAGGGCTGATGATGGAATGGTGGGGGCTGGTGGTTTCGAACCACCGACCTCTTCCTTGTAAGGGAAGCGCTCTTCCGCTGAGCTAAGCCCCCGGGCCGCCGCAGGCGTCGGTGGGAAGGATCCGCATCTTAGCATGGACGGCCGGGGGGTCCGTGACCCCGGGCCGGGGTCGGGTACAGCGGGGCCGCCCAGGAAGGAACTGAGCCTTTCGGCAGTCTTCTCGGTCTCCGGGGTCCGGCGCCGCCGAGCGACCCGAAGGGTCGATTCGTCCTGCGAGGGGGAACCGGAGCCTCCGTGTACGAGACCGTCCCAGTGACGGGCGTCCGTGCCGCCCGGAGGAATCCGTCCGTGTTGCCTAGACGTCCCCCGTGTGGTCGACGTACTTGACCTCGCCGCGGGGCATCGGCTCCTGGGGCGCCAGGTAGAGCGTCAGGCCCGTCAAATACAGCATCAAACCCGACATCAGGCCGACCAGACCGTAGAAACCGTACCCCAGCCCGCCGAGGGCCAGGAGGATCAGAAAGCCGCTGAACGTGCGTTTCGAGTCCATGATGCCGTGCCTCACCGATGCTTCAGGATCAGATCGTCCCACCGTCCACAGTGCTTTATCTAGGTCGGAGGATCTCCGAAAACCTTTAGCGGATAAATTAACCCGATATCACGGGAAAATCCCCGAAAACCCACCCCAACAAATAGACTCCTGATCGGGTTGGACGTCCTGACGGTGGCCGGACCGCACCTCCATTTTAAGCGTAATGACCGTCAGGTTTCCCTGAATCCTATACTTGGATCAGGGGGGTCAGTCCGATCCCACAGGAGCTGCTGACAGCTTCCCGACCCCGGGACAGGCGGCCGTCGGGACGACCCGACATCCTATTCAAGGAGGAGGGCCTGATCGCCGGTCACCCCCCCTAGGAGGGGTTCACCGATGGAGCCCGAACAGGCCCGTTCGTCCTCCGACGAGTCCGGCGGCCTTCAGTGGTCCGACGGGCGTATCCCCGTTTTCGCCGGGCTGGTGGCGGGCCTCTGCTGCGGGGCTCCGCCAATCCTGGGGACCCTCGGGCTGACCGGCCTGGCGGCGGCCCTGAGTTCGATCCCCTTCGGGATGCACCTGGTCCTTCAGTGGATGGCCCTGGGACTCATACTGGCGGCCTGGGGATGGATCGTGTTTCGCTGGCGCCGCACGCCCTCCTCGTCCCGCTGGACCGCCCGCACGGTCGTCCTCGGGACGATCCTGGTCGCCGCGACGCTGTACGTGCTCAAGAACTGGTACGCCCACGTGTTCGTCATGGGGTAAATTCGCCCGGGTCCCGCCTCAACGTCCTCCCAAAACACGACTCCCAGTCTGAGACTATTTTTCATTGGTCCCGCCCCAAACGGCGGGTGTACTCTTCGGGGGCGTTGAGGGGCATTCGTCCCCTGGAACGCGTTTGATTCTCCGCGCCGGGTGGGACCGATCGCACCGAGCCATCCTTTCAAAAGAGGTGAAGCACCGTGTCCCCCCGGACAGCCCGTCCCCTCGAAACGGTTTCGGCCACCCCCCGGGGCACCGCCCTGACGGCCCTCACGGGAGAGGATCGTCTGCGGGCCGTCGCCCGCCAGAACTTGGATCGGAAGGTCGAATCGCTGACCGCCCTCCTGGACACCGACTGCTCCTACGTGGCCGTCCTGGACGAACGTCGGGAGTATTTCGTGGGCACCCATAATTTCGTCCTGACGGCCCTCGACGTGTCGCTGACCCCGGACCATTCGTTTTTGACCTCGTGCCGGGGCCTTCGGGTCAGTTACCACGCCCCCACCGACCCGCCCACCGACGGGTCGGCCGAGACCCTGTCCGACCGACTCGACTGGAGTACCTCCGCGGCCGTCCGGCTCCCCTGGCTGCGCCACGATCCCGCCGTGCTCGTGGGAACCGCCCGGCGCTCGTCCGCCTCCTTCGAAGCCGAGGATTTCGTCTGCCTGCGGCAGTGGGCCCGCCAGCTTCAGCGCCACATGATCCAGTCTCATACCGTCCCCCCGGAGACCCGAACGGCCTGAGCCGAAACCCTCCCCGTAAGCCCCCCTTCCCCTCGGACCGGCCCATCCACCCGGAACGGGGTTTCACAGCCGCCTCCCCCCTGTCACACTAGCGCCTCCTCACACGACGAGGCATGACCCCATCCTGCCAGCGCGGCGTGATCGACCGTGGGAACGATCCTGCTCGGGCTCGGGGCGGTGGGCCTCGTGAGCCTGCTCGTGTACGGACTCGTCCGGGAGGGACGCCGCCTGATGAGCCGCCGTGCCGGGGTCTTCCGCTCGTATGCGTCCGACCGGAACTGGAACTACATGGTCCGGGACGACGGGCGGGTCGACGAGGCGCTCGCGGACTTCCACGGGCCAAAGGCAGCCGACCGGGCGCCCGACGACCCCACGGTGCCCCACAACGTCATCGAGGGGTCGGTCGAGGAAGGACGCGTCCTGATGTTCGAACAGGTCCGCCGGATCGACGGCGGAATCCAGCTCCCCTTTCACGTCGCCCTGCTGGAATCGGAGGAACCCTTTCCGGAAAACCTCCAGCTGGGAACCGGTGACGGAAACAGCGCCGACGATCGGGCCGACGAGGGATCCGACGTCGATTCCGAGCCGGGGAATCGACGCGGGCCCCTCCGGCAAACCCTGAACGACCGGCTCCAGGCGCTGCCCTGGCCGGTCACGCTGCGGGTGCGGGGCCGGTGGCTGGCCCTCACGACCACCCACGAGGGAGCCCTCTCACGGGCCCGGGAGATGGATCGTCTGCTGGAGGCCGCCCGGGGGGCGGCTCGGGACCTGGAGGAAACCAACGACGAACCGGCACGAGAGCCGGCCTGAGGGGAATCCTCCAGGGATAATCCCCCCGAGGATTATCCCCCCCGCAAATCCGGAAGGGGATTGTAGTAGGGAATCCCCTTCCAGAGGCGCTCGATCACCATCTTCAGGTAGGCCCATCCCATCGGGTTCTCGTCGCGCATGCGCATCGAGCCCCGGCGCACGGCGACGTCGTCGGGGGCCAGTTCGACGGCCCGATCGAAATGGTCCCGGGCACGTTCCTCCCGGCCCGCCTCGTGCAGCCACTGGCCGAGGCGGAACTCGGCCCGCGCCAGCTGCTGCTCCCGGGAGGGCGTGCGAAGGTGCTCACGGGCCTCCTCGGGGTCGTAAAGGTGCGCCTCCGCCTCCTCGTGCACCCACGCCCGGACGGCCTCCCGGTGCTTTTCGGCGTCGATTCCGGTGATGAACTTCAGCGCGTTGGACCCGTAGGTCACGTCGTTGGGCCGCACGATGCGCCCCTGCTCGTCGATCCACACGCCCGTGGGCACGTTCTCGATGTTGTACAGCTCGGCCAGTCGATGCTCGGTGTCAATCAGGGAAGGGTGCGCCGGCTCGGCCCGCTCGATGTAGGGACGCACGTCCTCCGGATCACGGTCCAGCGCCACCGTGATCACGACCAGCCCCTCGTCCTTCAGTTCGTCGTAGAGTGCCTGCCAGACCGGCAGGTCGTAGCGGCAGCCTCACCAGGAGGCGTGGGCGATCAGAAGCACCTTGCGGCCCCGGTAGTCCGACAGGCTGTGCTCGCTGCCCTCAAGGTCCGGCAGGGTGAAATCCGGGGCCTTCATGTCCTCGAGCATCGCCTCCACACGCCGCTCGCTTTCGCCGAGACAGGCCGCGCCCTCCCGAACGTCCACCGCCAGCGGACGATCCAGGGCCTCGGCCAGCGCACGAAGATCGAGGTACCCGTCGTGCTCCAGCCGCTCCCGATCCTCCACCGACACGCAGACCTCCTCCCGGCAGAGCCCCCTCCCCTCGAGGTGCCAGCCCGTGGCCGACGCCACGTCCTCGGCCGCCAGCCGAATCTCCCCGTCGGCCCGGTAGCCCTCCACCTCGTGGGCGTCCTCGCCTTCCAGAAGCGTCATCGTGGCCATTCGAAATCCCCCTGACGATAGAAATCACGTTCCTCCTTCGTTCACAGGGTCCTCAATCCAGACAGTCGCGTCAAAGCCCGCGTGCCCCTCCCGGATCCGGCTGGAATGTGACGCGTCTTAAAAATAAGACACGTCACTCGTATCGGGCCCTTCAGGGGCCTAAGCCACTAACCCGGCCGTGAGGTAGGGAAATGGATTACGGCTTGCACGGTGGCTGTGCGTCGGTTGAACCGCTACCCTCTGGGAACGAATTCATGCCCGTGACACAGGGAGGATCCCATGGACTACCTGCTGGCGCTCGACCAGGGAACCACCAGTTCCCGGGCCGTTGTGTTCGACGACCGGGGACGCTCGCTGGAGATGGTCCAGATCCCCCTGGAAGCCCACTACCCCCGGGACGGGTGGGTGGAACAGAAACCGTTCGAGATCTGGACGACCCAGCAGGAGGCCGCCCGAAAGGTCCTCGAACGTTCGGACGTGGAGGCCGGTGACCTGTCGGCCGTGGGCATCACCAACCAGCGCGAGACGACCGTGGTCTGGGATCGGCGCACCGGGGAGGCGGTCCACGACGCCATCGTGTGGCAGGACCGGCGCACCGCCGAGCGCTGCCGGCGGCTGCGCGAGGAGGGGCTGGAACCCGAGATCAGGGAAAAAACCGGGCTGCTCCTGGACTCCTACTTCTCGGGCACCAAACTTCAGTGGATCCTCGAACACAACGACGGAGCCCGGGCACTCGCCCGGGACGGCGATTTGGCCTTCGGCACCGTGGACGCCTGGCTGCTCTGGAACCTCACGGGCGGCGAGGTGCACGCCACCGACGCCACGAACGCCTCC
>CAZEBV010000077.1:0-10593 GCA_964510695.1 uncultured bacterium | reverse complement strand
CCCGGGAGGCCCCGGCCGGGCCGGAATCATGACAGAATCAGCCGGACTGTCGTATACTTGAACGATTCCGAGCTAAAAATAACGCGGGCCGAAACGCCACCTCATCACCGATGAATCGGGGGGTCCATCACCATGTCCGAAACCGCTCAGTCCACGCCGGAATCCACCGGGGAGGACCGGAAGTTCACCCCCGACATGACCGTGGGTGAAGCCATGAAACTGCATCCCCGGGCCCAGTTCGTGTTCGCCAGTTATCACCTGGGCGGATGCTCCCACTGTGCCATCAGCGAACACGAAACCATCGAGCAGGTCTGCTACGGCTACGGCATCCCGCCGGATGAACTGCTGGACTCCCTCAACTCCCTCCTCGAGGACGACGAGGAGGACCCCGCCGACTAGCTCGGCGCTGACTCCTCCCCGCCGTCGGACTGCTCCCGAAGCAGGTTCTGCAGGAAGTCCCCGCTCGCCCCGCCGTCACGGGAGGTTGCACCGGCTCGATCGGCCGCGTTCTGAAACACCCGGGTCATCGTTTCGAACAGCTGCTCGTCCTCCTGCTCGGGCGGGACGGTCACCAGCCCTTCCTCCCCGGCCCGGGCGGCCATGGAGAGCAGGATCGCTTCCGGGTCCCCCTGCCGGGGCCCCTCGAAGAGGTTCTCCTCGAAGTACGTCATCATGGCCTCGGGATCCCGGTGGGTAACGTCCCGGAAATGCTCGACATCCTCGAACTCGACCTGAAGCCGATCCTCCCCGTCGTAAACCTCCAGAACAACCCGGTTCTGGACGGTTTCACCCCGGGTCAGGTTCAGGATCTGGATGCGGCTCAGACCGGCCGCCACTGGATTGGACAATGAAATCACCTCGCTGACCACGTATAATAGATGACGTTTCTGGACGGATCATCGGTCCGTAACGTGATTCATCAGTCCTGCCTCAGGAGGTGGGGTTCGGGTGGATTTCGACAGGTTCGATCATTACGTCAAAAAGGACGAGAACAACCGTACGATCGACGATCCCGACGCGGTGGGAGTCCACGAAAACTCCGGGTGCGCCGACAACTACACCGTCTACCTGTCCGTCGACGAATCGGGAACCATCATCGACAGCAGCTACCAGACCGACGGCTGCCCCTTCGGCAAGGCCACCTGTGAAATCACCACCGAGCTCGCCCGGGGACTGACCCTCCAGGAGGCGGAGGCACTGACCACCGACGACATCGAGTCGGTCATCGACGGCTTCCCGCCCCGACGGCGGACCTACCCCCAGCAGGTGCTGACCACCCTCCGGAAGGCCCTCAACGACTACGACGATTCCCTCGCCCGGCCCGTTGACGCCCCCGTCGAAGACCTCGACGACGAGGTCGAGGTTCCCTCGTGAGTGACGACGGGGACGAGCCGGAGCCGATCGGCAAAGTCACCGACTACTTCTGGAAGCGCGAGCAGGTCGGCATCGAGGTGCTTCGGGGCTCGATCGCGGAGGGGGATCAGCTCCACGTCAGGGGGGAGTTCACCGACCAGGTCATCGAGGCCGCCGACATGGAGGTCGATGATGCCCCCGTGGAGGAGGCCGCCGAGGGGGATCGTTTCCTGATGCCCCTCTCGAACCAGAATCGCGTGGTTCTGGGCGATCGCGTCTACCCCGCCGACTGAGCGTTCCGGCCGCATGAGCCTTCTGTACTTCGAGCAGCGCTCCGACCGGGTCACCGGACTGTACCTGCTGGACGCCGACCCGGACTGGTCCCTTTCGTTTTGCCGCCGCGAGGCGGGCTGGGTCGGGCCCGTCCTGGACACGGGGGAGGGACAAGGCGCCTGGCTGGCGATCCACCCGGATTCCGGCCGATGGCACGCCCTGCTTCACCGGGACGACGCCCCGTACAACGACTGTCTCCCCCCGGGGGAGGCCCGGGTGGACCCGGGGGAAACCCTCCTCGCGGATTCCGTCCGGGCGGCCGCCGAATCCGTGGTCGAGGGCACCGAGGACGCCTTCACCAACCCGTTCGACCTCGTCGCCGGCCGACCGGACGCCGGGGAACTTCTCCTGCTGGAACAGTCCTTCCAGGGCCAGTTGACCCGCCTCGATCCGGGGGTACACCTCCGTTCCTACGGGGAGGCCCGTGAGCGGGCCGTCCGGCGACTTCGGGAGAAGGACGGTCTGCCTGCTCTCGAGGAGCTGGTGGCCCTGGCCGAGAACCACCCGCGGGACGACGGAGACGCCCTCTGGATCGAGGACGCCCGCCGGCCGACGCGGGCCGCGACGATCTTCGACTGGCGCCCGGACGAACTGCTCCTCAAACACGCCCCGGGTCCGCCCCGGGAAACCGGCTGGCGGTCGGTTCGCAGGAAGCCGACGGGATGATCCGGGGGGCACATCCGCCGTGGGCTCATCCGGTGTCCAGCCGGAGCGTAACGGGGCCGTCCAGTTCGGTCCGTATGCTCATCGACTCCCCGAATTGCCCCGACGCCACCGGCTCGTGGACGGCGCTTAAACCCCGCACCAGACGCTCGTAGAGGTCCCGGGCCCGTCCGGGTCCGGCGGCCCGGTGGAAGCTCGGACGCCGTCCCCGGTCCGTGTCACCGTACAGGGTAAACTGGGGCACCACGAGGATGCCTCCGTCGACGTCACCCACGTCCCGATCCATCTTCCCCTCCTCGTTGTCGAAGATCCTGAGCCCCACCAGCTGTTCCGAAAGCCGACGGACGTCCTCTTCGTCGTCGTTCTCCCCCACGCCAAGCAACACGAGCATGCCCCGATCGATCGCACCCACGGTCCGACCGTCCACCCGGCACTCGGCCGCGGCCACCCGCTGAACGACGGCACGCATCGCACCGGCACCTCCCGCTCTCCCGGGCCCGTAACAACTAACGGGCCCGGGCAGGCTGGTCTATAATTTTGTTCCGTTCAACCATCCTCAGGAGGGTAACAGTTATGGATCCCGAAACCGTGAAGTCCGACATCGCCGAGGCCCTGGACGACGCCCGCGTGGCGGTCCAGGACATGACCGGCGACGGGGACCATTTTCGGGTGCTCGTCGTTTCGGAGGCCTTCGAGGGGCTTCCGATGGTCCAGCAGCATCAGCTCGTCTACGACGCCCTCGGCGACAGCATGGAGGACGAAATTCACGCCCTGGGTCTCAAGACGTACACGCCGGAAGAATGGCAGGAAATGGCTCAATCTCAGTCGGAATGAAGGAGGTCGTCCCCCGTGGATGACGTCATGGAGGATATCGAGCAAACCGTCGAGGAAAACGAAATCGTGATCTTCATGAAGGGGACCGCCGAGCAGCCCATGTGCGGTTTCTCCGAGGCCGCGGCCGAGGTCATCGCGTCCTACGACGTAGATTTCGAGACCCGTGACGTGCTGGCCAGCGACGAACTCCGTCGGGCCATCAAGGAGTTCTCGGACTGGCCCACCATCCCCCAGGTCTACATCGACGGGGAGTTCGTGGGCGGCAGTGACATCGTCCGGGAGATGCACCAGAAAGGGGAACTCGAACCCCTTATCCGGGAGGCCACCGGTTAGGGCCGGGCTCCCCCAGCCCGACGGGCCGCCTCAGGACCAAGGGCCGTCCCGTCGGAGGTGGCCGTCCCGATCCAGCTGCTCGACCGCCTCCTTCAGGCGGCCGAGGTCCTCCGAGGTGTGATCGGCCCGCAGGCTGACCCGCACTCGCCCCAGGTGGCGGGGCACCGTGGGGTGGCGGATCGGCACGCCGTACAGTCCCCGTTCCCGCAGCCGTTCACCCGCCTTCAGGGTTGACTCAGGGTCCCCCGTCAGGAGGGGAAAGATCTGCGACGCGGGGCTCGGGCGGGGCAGGCCGCGTTCGTCCAGCCAGCCGGCCATCTCGTCCACGTGTTCCCGCAGGCGCTTTCGCCGGTCGGGACGGCTCCGTATCCGGTTCAGGGCCGCGAGGTTAGCGGCCACGACCGAGGGCGGCAGACCGGTGCTGTAAATCAGGGGGGTCGCCCGGTTCACGAGGTAATCGATGGTTGATTGACGGCCCGCCGCGTACCCGCCGTACCCTCCGAAGGCCTTCGAGAGCGTTCCCATTGCCACCTCCACGGACGGATCGACGGCGGGACTCAACCCCGCTCCCTCCTCCCCCCAGATCCCCGCGGAATGCGCCTCGTCCACGAGCATCCAGGCGTCCCGTTCGGCGGTTCGAGCCCGGAGCTCCTCGAGGGGAGCCCGATCACCGTCCATGCTGAAGATCCCCTCCGTGACCAGCAGGACACCGTCGGCGCCGTCCAGATCCTCGAGCAGGTCCGCGACCCGGCCGACGTCGTTGTGGTCGAAGGCCGTGCTCGACGCGTCGCTGAGCCGGATCCCCTCCAGGAGACACCGGTGGCTGAGCTCATCGTACAGAACGTGATCACGGCCCGTCAGAAGGGCCCGAAGAACCCCCAGGCTCGTCAGGTACCCGGATCCGAAGACGAGCGCGGCCTCCCGGCCCTTCCAATCGGCCAGGGCCTCCTCGAGCCGCCCGTAAAGAGGATGGTTTCCGCAGATCAGGCGGCTCCCCCCCGCCCCCGCACCGAACTGCTCGAGGGCGCTCTGAGCGGCCCTGACGACCTCCTGGTCGGACGAAAGGCCCAGGTAATCGTTGGAGGAGAAATTCAGGTAGTCCTCCCCGTCCACCTGGATGTGGCGGCCGTCTCCCCCCGACAGGGCCGGCAGCCGACGCTCGAGGTCCAGGCGCCGCAGGCCCTCCAGCTTGTCCTCCGTGCGTTCGTCCAGGGAACTCACCGTTCGGGTCACCCCGTCCGGGCACTCGAAATCAGGGGTTCTCGGGGTCCTTCCGACGTCGAGTCAGCACCAGGTAAACGACCAGCGCCACCAGGGCCCCCAGCAGCAGGACCAGGGCCACCGTGGTGCCGGCGTCCCGAACCGTCAGAACCACCCGCACGGCCACCTGGAGCCGGGGAAGAAACCAGTAGGACGCGAAGAAGACCAGCGGCATGCTCACGCAGGCGGCGGCCGCATCGTACAGGAGGAAACGCCAGAACCGCATGCGAAGCATCCCGGCGGTGAAAAAGGCGGGGAATCGAAGACCGGGCAGCTGGCGGGCCAGCAGGAGCGAAGTCGGACCGTAGCGCCGGTAATAATACTGCACCTCGGCGAGCTGACGACGGCTGATCAACCATCGGGTCCAGCGGCTGTCGAGGGCCGGTCGCCCCCCGTAGCGGCCGATGCAGTAGGTGACGACGTCCCCGGAAAGCACCCCCACGTAGCACACCAGCAGCGTCAGGCCGACCTGCATGAAGCCCTGGGCGGCGAGGTATCCCCCCACGACGATGGTCATCTCCTCGGGAATGGGTACGCCGAACCCGGCCGCCGTGAGGGCGCTCCAGACCGCCAGGTATTTGTACCGTACGACCAGGTAGAGAAAGGACTCCAGCCACGACGAGAACACGGTGCCATCCGCCTCTGGCGTCAGGAGGTGCCCGACACGCCCCTCCCGGTGCGGTCAGGAAAGGGCCGTCTCAGGCGATGTCCTCTCCCCCGTCACACCGGATGACGTTGCCGGTGACGAACTGGCTTTCGGAACGGCTCATCAGGGCGATCAGTCCGGCCACGTCCTCGGGGGTCGTCATCCGCCCGCTCGGGTTGTCATGGCGGGCCCGCTCGGCCAGGTCTTCGTGGCCGGGTATCTCACGCAGGGCGGCGGTGTCCGTTACGCCCGCCTGAATGCTGTTGGCGGTAATTCCACGATCGGCGAGTTCCACCGCCAGCTGCCGGACGTGCGCCTCGAGGGAGGCTTTGGCCGCGGACACGGCCCCGTAATACGGCCACGCTCGATGGGACCCCGCGGAGGTCATGGCGAAAATACGCCCGCCCTCCCCCATCAGATCCGCCTCCAGGGCGGCCTGAGCCCAGTAGACCAGGGAGTTCGCCATGACGTCGAGGGTCATGTCCATCTGCTTGGGCTCGATGGTGTCCTCGTCGTCGGCGACGTAGCGAAGCAGCGTACCGAAGGCAATCGAATGCATGAGAACCCGGAGGGACTCCCCGGAACCCATCCGCTCGTCAAGCTCCTCGATGACGGTCTCACGCGTGGACTCGCTGGCCGCGTTCTTGTTGAAAAACACGGCCTCGACCCCTTCGTCCCGAAGGTCCTCGACGATCCCGTTGATTCGTTCCATCTCGTTGCGGCGGTCGAAGTGCACACCCACGACGTTCATGCCCCGGGCGGCCAGCTCCCGGGCCGTTGCTTCGCCGAACCCGCTCGAACTCCCGAGGATCAGGGCCCAATCGTTCTCCAGTTCCGACATCGATTTGTCGCCTCCCTGTGCTTCGGACAGAGTTGGTGCTGCGTGCTTCTGGATCGCTCCTCAGGGACTTCTCAGGGGTGGGGTGTCCCCACGCCGGTCGGAGAGATCCGGCGGGGGAACCCGTTCGGCGAGGGCCACCACCCGACGTCGACGTTCCCAGACAAGACGGTCCCACCAGGGTTCCCCCCGCCGCCAGCTGAACGTGACGTTGGTGCGGCTGGGTGGATGGCTCAGGGCGATCTCCACCCGGTCCCCCTCGTCCCCGGGACGGACGGTCTGAGTGACCCAGTCGCCCGGACCCGGATCAAAATTCATTCGCGTCGATCCGTCAAGGTGCCGAACCGCCATGTCGGGATGGAACCACAGGACCGGCATGTCCGGCACGGGCCGCCGCTGGATCATGGCACGGCCGCCTAGAGTGTTGGTTAGAAGGGACTGGACCTGGAGGGCATCCGCCCGGGGCTCCCCCCGGAAGACCCCCACCTCGAGGAGGTTGAAATTCGACGAAAAAAGAAGCCGCCCCGCCACGTCCCCGTTGGACTGCACCACGGTGTAGCGGCCGGTTTCCGGGTCCACCCGGGCCACCCGGTACCGCCACGTCATGGCCTCGGAGGAAGCGTCCCGCGCCTGCTCGTCCCGGAAGCGCTCGGACCAGACACGAACCTTCACCCCCCACGCCAGGCCGGGGGACCACCTGACGTTCAGGCGACGGTGAAGGACGGAACGCTCCCCGACCACACAGCCGCCGATCGCCCACGGTAGAACAAGGAGGAGCAGCACGATCCCCGTCCGTTTCACGATCGAGGAGGCCGCTCCCCCGCGGACGTCATGTCGGACGCGAGCACGCCGGGTCCGCGGCCGGTGCCCTCAGTCACGAAGGATGAGCTGTTCGCGATCGGGACCCACGGAGACGTACCGAATCGGGGTGTCCAGACGGGATTCGATGAACCGTACGTACTCCCGGGCCTCCCCCGGAAGGCGATCCCACTGTCGTCGATCGGTGATGTCCTCGTCCCACCCGGGCAGCGTTTCGTAGACCGGCTCGACACGCCCCAGACGCGACACCCGGGCCGCCGGTTCGCCCCGCCCCTCCCGGGGGAACTCGTAACCGACCCCGACCTTGATTTCCTCCAGCCCGCTCAGCACGTCCAGTTTGGTCAACCCGAGGGCCGTGAAACCGTTCACACGGGCCGCGTAGTCGAGCAGTTCCAGGTCCAGCCAGCCGCACCGGCGGGGGCGGCCGGTCGTCGCCCCGAATTCCCCGCCCCGCTCACGAAGCCACTCCCCGGCCTCCCCGGTGAGCTCGAGCGGAAAAGGGCCCTTCCCGACCCGGGTGGTGTAGGCCTTCGCAATCCCGATGACCTCGTCCAGGTGGTGGGGGGGAAGGCCGGTTCCGATCGCCGCCCCCCCGACCGAGGAATTGGAGGAGGTCACGAAGGGGTAGGTTCCAAAATCAACGTCCAGCAGCGTCCCCTGCGCTCCTTCCAGGAGAATCGTCTCCCCCCGTTCGCGGGCCCGGGAGAGGGTTCGGGGACCGTCGACCACCATGGGCCGAATCGTCTCGAAGATCTCCAGGTACTCCTCGGCGATGGCCTCGCCGGAACTGCCCTCGAAGTCGTCCCACCCCTCGTCCAGCTGATCCACCCGGCGCCGGCAGTGCTCGCGAACCATCTCGGGGTCCTCCAGGTCGACCAGCCTGAGCCCCTGTCGGAGGACCTTGTCCCCGTAGGCGGGTCCGATGCCCTTCTGCGTGGTACCGATCTTGTCCTCGCCCCGCCGGGACTCGGCCCGCGAATCCAGGTACGGGTGGAAGGGGAAAAGGACCTGAGCCCGGCCGGCCAGCCGAAGACGTTCACGAACGGGCACGCCCCTCTCCTCCAGCGCACGAACCTCCTCGATCAGTTCCCGGAGGTTCACCACCATGCCCGAGCCCACGAGGGAGGACACCCCCTCGTGCAGAATCCCGGAGGGCACCAGGTGGAGGACGTACTCCTCTCCGTCGACCACCACGGTATGCCCGGCGTTGTTCCCGCCCTGAAACCGCACGACCCAGTCGGAACGAGGGGCGAATCGGTCCACCAGTTTCCCTTTACCCTCGTCCCCCCACTGGGCGCCGACCAGGGCAACGACCTGTTCGTTCATGACGGGATCCCCGTTGAACCGGAGTCGGGTCCTGACGGTCCTTCCTCAGAGTGCAACGCGTTCTCCACCGGCGGTGATACGTTCCCCGTCCGACCCCTCCGGCGGGGCCGCGAAGCTCACCCTCACCGGACGCTCGCGCCGCAGGTCCCGAAGGGCCTCTCGGGCCTCGGGGGTCGGCTCGGGGCACCACACCGAAAGCGGCGGGGCGGGAGCCTCCGCGGCCTCCAGGAAGGGCAGCAGCCGGTCCACCTCGACCGCGAAACCGGTCGCGGGTCGGGGCGTTCCGTACCGGCCGTAGAGGTTATCGTAGCGTCCGCCTCCGACGACGGGTTTACCCGCCCCCGGGAGAAGCGCCTCGAAGACGATGCCGGTGTAGTAATCCAGGTCCCGGACCACGCCGAAGTCAAGGCTCACGGACCCCGCGAAACCCGCGGTTTCCAGGGTCGTATAAACGTCGTGAAGGTGATCGACGGCCCGCCGGCTCGACTCCGCGGGCAGCCCCAGTTCCTGGACCCGATCGAAGACCTCCTCCCCCCCGTAGAGGGTGGGAAGAGCCAGCAGGGCCTCACGGTGCGCGTCGGGAAGGGACGTTTCCTCCAGGCAGCCCCGGAGGTCCCCCACGTTCTTGCGGTGTATCTCCCGCCGCAGCCGACGCTGTTTGTCCTCCGGGAGATCGAGGTCCTCCATCAGGCCCTTGTACACCTGGACGTGCCCGAGGTCCACCACGACCTCCTCGAGGTCGAACTCCGCGAGCCGCTCGAACATGAACATCAGCAGTTCCACGTCCGCCGCCAGCCGATCGGAGTCGATGATCTCCGCGCCGAACTGTTCGAACTCCCTCAGTTCGCCGCGCCTCAATTCGAAGGCACGGAAAACCCGGCAGACGTAGCAGTAGCGGCCCGGAACGGAACCGGGATCGAGCCGGCCGGAAAGAATCTTCGCGACCTGAGCGGTGGCGTCGGGTCGAAGCGCCAGAAGCTTCCCCTGATCGTCGTGGAACTGGTAGGTTCGCCTCGCGAGGTCCGCACTGATGCCCCGTGTGATCGATTCGTGGAAGTCGAGGGTGGGAAGGTCGAGTTCCTCGAACCCCCAGCGGCGGGCCCGGTCGAGGAGCCGGTTCAGGGAGTTCCGCTTGGTTCGGCTTCGGGGCGGCGTGTGAAAACGCACACCCGGCGGAAGCAGCGTAATTTCTCGGTCACCGGCCATGGTACGTCACTCCTTGGTTCCCACGCGAAAAAACCCGGGATCAGCCCGAGGAGGGCCGGGCGTCCCGAAAGGTTGCCTGCACGGTGTCGAGGACCCCGTCCGAGGGCGGGTCGTACCCGCTGTCACGGAGGGCCTGCTCGAGCGCCGCCAGCGTCGCCAGCACGTCGAAGTAATCCACGGCCCCGAGGTGACCGAGCCGCAGGATCCTGCCCGCCATGTCCTTCTGTCCACCGGGCACGTATAGACCGTATTCCTCGTCCATTCGGTCACGAAGCCGGTCCCCGTCAACGCCGTCGGGTACCCGGACGGACGTTCCGACGACCGACGGACGTTCCGCGAAAAGCTCGAGCCCCAGAGCCCGGACACCTTCCCGGCAGACGGCCGCCAGGGTGTCGTGCCGTTCACGGACCTTTTCCGGGCCTTCCTCGAAGAATCGATCCAGGGAGACCTGAAGGGACCGCACGAGCGGCAGAGCGGGGGTCCAGGGGGTCTGAAAATCGTCCGTCAGTCTATCAACCGCACTCCCGAGGTCAAAATAGGTTCCCCCGGGCTCGACGTCCCCCGCACGGTGGCGGGCGCGGGGGCTCACGGTGAGAAAGGAGAGCCCCGGCGGGGCCATCAGGCCCTTCTGGGAGCCGGCCACCGCCGCGTCGATCCCGTGGGCCCCGGGGTCGAACGGCTCGGCGCCCAGCCCCGCGATGGCATCCACGACCAACAGCGTGTCCGACGGAAGACGGTCCCCGAGTGCGTGGACCGGATGGCGCACGAGGGTCGAGGTCTCTACCAGGGTGGTAAAGACCGTCCGTACCGCCGGTCGGCCCTCCAGCCGATCGGCCACCTCGTCGGGACGAAAGGCCTCTCCCCACTCGACCCGGTGCGGGATGACCTCGGCACCCCGGCGGTCGAGCAGCCGGGACCAGCGTTCACCGAACTTCCCGCCCTCCACAACCAGGACCGGCTCGTCGGGGGAAACGAGGGTCTG
>CAZEBV010000076.1:0-10656 GCA_964510695.1 uncultured bacterium | reverse complement strand
GGGACCTCAAACCCACCAAGGGCCAGATCCTGATCAAAGATCGCAACATCGGGACGATGTCGGCCGGGAAGGTCCCGTACCTCCGTCGGCGCATCGGCGTGGTCTTCCAGGATTTTAAACTGCTGCCCAACCGTTCGGTCTTCGAGAACGTGGCCCTCTCCCTGCTGGTGCGCGGGGAGGACAAATACGAGATCAACCGCCGGGTCATGCGGACCCTCGAGCAGGTCGGGCTGGCGAGTCACCGCGACCAGAACCCCCGGCGGCTGGCGGGCGGGGAGCAGCAGCGTCTCAGCCTCGCCCGCGCGCTGGTGAACGAGCCGGAGATCCTGCTGGCCGACGAACCCACCGGGAACCTGGACCCCCGACTGTCCGGTGAGATCCTCGATTTGCTCAACCGGATCAACAACCGGGGTACCACCCTCCTGATGGCGACCCACGACTACCGGACCGTGGAACAGCATCCGCACCCCTGCCTGATCCTGGAGGAGGGACGGCTGGTCGAGGGTCCGGTGTCCGAACCGGATCGCGTGCGGCGAGCCTCCGAGCCCTCTTCCCGGGACGTGGCGCGGTCGTGACCGTCTGGGGGTACATGCTCAGCTCGACCTGGAGAAACTTCACCGACAACCGCCTGATGAGCGTCGTGGCGGTCAGCTCCATTGCCATGGCCCTGCTGGTGACGGGGGGCGTTTTGCTCTTTCAGCAGAACGTCTCGACGCTCATTCGAAGCATCAAATCGCGCACGTCGATGGTGGTCTACCTTGAGGAGGGACTGGCCTCCGAGGACCGTCGGAGCCTTCAGTCTCGACTTATTTCCCGCCCCGGCGTCCGCGAGGTGACCCACCAGTCCAAGCAGGAGGCCCGGGAGGAGTTTCGCCGTCGGATGAGCGAGGGGTCCGATCTGCTCGAGGGGCTCGAGACGAACCCGTTCCCGGCTTCCTTCCAGATTCGGCTCGAGCCGGAGGCCCTCTCGGAGATCGACCGGCTCGCCGAGGCCTTTTCGGACTTCGAGGGGGTTGAGTCGGTGGAGTACGCTCAGCAGATGGTGGGGCGTCTTCAGGGGATCAGTCAGGCCGTGGAGGTGGTGCTGGGGGTGATCGGGGTGATCATCTGTCTGGTGGCGGTGTTTATCATCTTCAACACCATCCAGCTCGCCGTGATCTCCCGGCGCGACGAAATCGATATTTTGAAACTGGTCGGGGCCACCCGGCGGTTCATCGGGGTGCCCTTCGTGCTCGGAGGCATCCTCCAGGGGGTGCTTGGATGCCTCTTCGGGGTGGGGTTCCTCTGGGTTCTTTACTGGGTGGTGACCTCCCGGCTGAACACGCTGGCCTTCTGGCCGGTCCAACTTTCCTTTCTCGACCCCTGGCGGCTGGGCGTCGTGGTGGGGCTGGGGACCTGTCTGGGGGTGATCGGCAGTGTTACCGCGGTCTTCCGTACGGTCCGTCGTATGTAGCCTGCTGATCGGGCTCCTCCTGTGGCCGGCGGCGGGATGGGCCCGGCGCGACAGGGGGGTGCGCACCGAAATTCGGTCGCTCCGGGAAAGCATCGACGAGTACCGCTCCCGGCTGGAAAGCACCCGAAACCGGGAACAGGAGACCAAGAACAAGCTCGCCCGGACCCGTCAGAAGGAGATCAGCCTCCTGGGGCTGCTCGAGGATTACAATAAACGCATCCGCCGGCTGGAGGATCAGCTGGAGAGAAACCGTCGGCGAGCCTCGGAGGCCGAACGGGAACACCGGGAGGTCAAGCGCAGGCTGAAGCGAGTCAGGCGCAAGCTGGACCGGCGAAGGGGGATGCTCCAGAAGAGGCTGAGGGCGGTCTACAAACAGGGCCAGCTGATGCACGGCGAGATCCTGCTTGGCGCCACCAGCATGTCCGACCTTTTGACCCGGCTTCGGTATTACCGGGAGATCCTCTCCCAGGATCAGGACATGATCGACCGCTACCGAAGCACCCGCGATCGACTTGAGAAACTGGAGAAGCGGCGGCGGTCGATCCTTGAGAAGCGGCGGCGGCTCCGCCGGAAGGTCAGGGGCAAGCTCAAGGAACTGAAGGGCACCCGGGAGGACCGCAAGGAACTTCTTGAGACGGTCCGGGGGAAAAAGGCCCTGTATCAGCGCAGAATCAAGGAGCTCAAACAGCAGCAGGACGAGCTGAAGGAGATGGTGTTCGACCTCCAGCGGGACCGGTCGCGCAAGGAACTCAAGCTGGAGCGCCTCCAGGACGACTTCGCCGCGAACAAGGGGGTTTTGCCCTGGCCGGTGGAGAGCCGGGAGATCCTGCGGCCGTTCGGTTCCTGGTGGAAGGACGGCGTACAGCACGAGAACGACGGCATCGACATCGAGGTCGAGCCCGGCACGAAGGTGCGGCCGGTGGCCCCCGGGCGCGTGGCCTTCGCCCGGACCTACCGGGGGATGGGCAGGGTCATCATCCTGCGTCACGGGGACAAATACGTGTCCCTCTACGGGTCGCTTGTGGAGCTGAGGGTGGAGCCCGGTGAGCAGGTTAAACGGGGGACGGTGCTGGGCGAAGCCGGTCGAACCTCCGGCATGGAGGCACCCCGGCTCTACTTTCAGCTTTTCCGGGGGCGGCGCATCCTGGACCCCACGGAGTGGCTGAGATGAGCCGGTTTTTCCACGGTGTCTGAACCCCCTCTCCTTTACCTTCTTTCCCCGCCGTCCGGACCCTTCCTGGACCGCCTCGAGGAACTGTTCGAGGCCGGTGGTGTGGACTGGTTCCAGTACCGCCGGAAGCAAACGTCGGACCCGGAGGCGCTCGAGGAGCTCGATCGGGTCCTTCGGGTCGCGGGGGACCACGGCGTGAGGGTGATCGTCAACGACCGGCCCGACCTCGCCCTGGCGGCCGGAGCCGCCGGGGTGCACCTGGGTGACGAGGACCTTCCCCCCGGCCCCGTGAAGTCACGATGGCGAAAGCTGACGGTGGGGGCGACCCAGCGGGCGGGGAAGCCCCTCGTGGAGGGCGCGGATTATTACGGCGTGGGACCGGTCTTCGAGACGTCCAGCAAACGTCTGGACGCCGAGACCTGCGGGTGGTCCGGCGTCCGCGCGGTCCTGGGACGAACGGACCGTCCCGTGTTCGCCATCGGCGGCATCCGTTCGGAGCGGCTCGAGGACGCCCCCGAGGGGCTCGGGGGGGTGGCCGTTCTCTCGGCGGTCTGGGAGGCGGACGATCCGGCCGCGGCGGCGGCTCACCTCAGGGGCGTTCTCCGGGGAACGGTGGACTGAAGCGATTCCGGACCCGGTGACCCGCCCGATGTTACAATGCCCTCCCGGGAGGGAGGAGACCGGAACGTCCCGATCCGAGAAGCCCTCCGAAAGGTCGTGATGCAGCGTGTGGGACGCCATCGTGGTGGGAGCCGGACCGGGCGGCAGTCTGGCCGCCCTGCGGCTGGCCGACCTGGGACGTTCGGTCTGTCTGCTTGAGAAGGAGTCCTTCCCACGCTACAAACCCTGTGGAGGCGGCATTCCTCCCCACGGGATGCGGATTTTGAGGGACATGGACGTCGAGGTCGATCCCTGCGTGGAGTCGGTGGCCGACCGGGTTCGGTTCCTGTTCGATTTCGAGGATCCCGTTGATTCGGACCTGTCGGACGCCGCCGTGACCATGGTGAACCGGGCCGACTTCGATACGGCCCTGGCCCGGCAGGCGAGCGACCGCGGAGCCGAGCTTCGTGAGAACGCTCTCGTGCGGGACGTGGACCTGTCGTCGGACGGCTGCACCGTCTCCCTGGCGTCCGGGGACGAGCTCCGGGCGCGCTTCGTGGTGGGCGCCGACGGGGCCGCCAGCCGGGTGGCCCGGTCGCTGGATATCGATCGTCGGTTCCGGTACGGCGTCGCCCTGGACGCCGAGGTGACCGTCGACGAGGAGACCTACCGGCGGGAGCGTCCCCGGGCGACCTTCAACGTCAACTTCGTGGATCGCGGGTACGGGTGGATCTTCCCCAAGGACGGCTACCTGGCCCTGGGGGTGGGTGGTTACGACCGCAGCCAACCCTACCCCGACCTGATCGACGAATTCGTCGATCGCTGCGTGGGTGAAGGCTCGATCGAAGCCTGCGAACAGTACGGACACCCCCTTCCGTTCTTCGAACGGTCCGGTCCCGTGACACGCGGACGGGCGGGGCTGGTGGGCGACGCCGCCGGGATGGTGGACTCCCTCTCCGGGGAGGGGATCTTCTACGCGCTCAAAAGCGGCCGCATGATCGCCAGCTGCATCGACGCCTCCCTGCGGGAGGGTCGAACCGACCTGACGAACTACCAGGCCCGGGTCGAGGAGACCATCCATCGGGAGCTGCGCTGGTCGGCCCGCCTGGCCAGGGTCTTTTTCGCCTTCCCACGCAGCTGCTACGAACACGGGGTCAAGCGGCCCAAAGTCGTCGACTGGATCAAACAGGTCGTCATCAGTGACGGTTCCTACGACGAGATCTACCGGCAGCTCTGGGACGAAATCCAGCGTCGGATGGGGTCCTCCCTCAAGCAGGTGCCCGGCCTCTCCTGATCCGCATGGGCATCCCCGTTCACGACCGCCCGATCGATTCTTTCCCCGCGTCCCCGGAACGAAGCTCGTCCCGGGACCCCTTACGCCGGTGAGTGACGCCGGGCTCGAACGCGCGGCACGGTGGTCCCGTCGGGTGGCCCGGTTGATCGAGGATCCCCCCGACCCCGAGACCTGGGCCCGAGCCGTGGACCTGCCGGAGGAGCCCCCGGAGGACGGATCGCCCGCGGACGTCTGGGGTCGGTTCTTCGACCGTGCCGAGGCCTACCCCGAGGATCCGGGGGCCGATCGTCTCTGGGCGATGGCGGCCGACCTGTTCGAACTCTGTCGGTGGTACCTCGAGCGGCCCGTGACGGAGGTTTCCGGGGTGGGACCGTCACGGGCGGAGAAGCTCGAACGCCTGGGCGTTCGAACCCTCCGCCAGCTCGTGCTTCATGTTCCCCGCACCTACAGTGACCGGCGATTTTTCACCCCGATCCGGGACCTGACCCCGGGGGAGGAGTCCACGGTTCGGGGTGAAATTCTGGAAACGACGGTCCGACGGAGCCGCCGCCCACGACTGACGGTTCGACTCGGGGACGACACGGACGTTCTGAGGATCAACTTCTGGAACCAGGTTTACCTGGACAATCAGCTGGATCACGGGGACACGCTGATCTGCACGGGTCGGGTGGAGGCGTATCGAAACCGTCCTCAGATGAACAACCCGGAGTTCGACGTCGTGGAGGGGGATGAACCCTCGACGGGCATCCGCGGGGTCTACCCGGGCACGGAAGGGCTGTCCCAGAAACGCCTCCGCCGGTGGATCCGTCGGACCCTGAAGCGCACACGACCGCTCTGGCTGGACTGTCTGCCGTCCGAGGTCCGGGACAACCAGGGGCTGCCCGGACGCCGGGCGATGCTGGAGGGGCTTCACGAACCGCGTACTCCCCACGAACTTGAGGAGGCACGGCGGCGTCTGATCTTCGAGGAGTTCTTCTGGTACCAGCTGGTCTTTCTGCTTCACCGCTGGCGGGTGCGTCACCGTCAGACCGGGCGATCCTACCCGTCGCGCAGCCTGGCCGAACGGTTCCTCGAGCACCTGGCGTTCTCCCTGACGCCCGACCAGCTTCAGGCCCTCGAGGAGATCGAGCAGGGGCTCGTCGAGTCGGCTCCCATGAACCGGCTTCTTCAGGGGGACGTGGGCACGGGGAAAACCGTCGTCGCGGCCGCCTCCATCCTTCGCGTGGTCGACAACGGTTACCAGGCGGCCTTCATGGCGCCGACGGAAATACTGGCCGAGCAGCACCACGACACCCTCCGAGATCACTTTCGTGACCTGCCGGTGAACCTGGAGCTTCTCGTCGGGGGACTCCCGAGCGGCGTCCGGGAGGAACGGCGGGACGCCCTCGAGCGGGGGGACATCGACGTGGTGGTGGGCACGCACGCCCTGCTGTCCGAGGAGGTCGAGTTCGGGAACCTGGGCTACGTCGTGATCGACGAGCAGCACCGCTTCGGGGTCGAACAGCGCCGGGTGCTTCGCCGGAAGGGGCCCGACACCGACCTGCTCATCGTGTCGGCCACCCCCATCCCCCGAAGCCTGGCCCGGGGCCTCCACGCGGATCTTTCGGTCACGACGCTCACCGAGTACCCCACGGGACCACGGGACGTCCGGACGGAACTGAGGGAAAACACCCAGGCCCGGCGGGAAAAAGCCTACCGCCGCCTGGAGGAGCTTTCGGACGAGGAGAGGGCTTTTTTGGTGTTTCCCGCGGTGGAGGACGGGGAGGTCGAGGGCGCCCGGGACGCCCACCGCCGCGCGGAGGAATCGGGTCGATTTCGTGCGCAGGGAATCGGGCTGCTTCACGGCCGCATGGATCGGGAGGCGACCCGCCGGACCGTGGAGGCGTTTCGATCCGGGGCGATCCAGGTGCTCTTCTGCACCACGGTGGTGGAGATCGGAATCGACGTCCCGGCCGCCTCCCACCTCGTGGTCCACGCCGCCGAGCGGTTCGGGCTGGCTCAGCTTCACCAGCTTCGGGGCCGGATCGGACGGGCCGGCCAGGCGGCCTGGATGCTTCTGCTGGCCGCTCCCGACCTGTCGGAGGAGGCGCGTGAGCGCCTGGAGGTCATGACCCGGACGGACGACGGGCTCGAGGTCGCCCGGGCCGACCTGGAGCATCGGGGCATGGGGGATCCGGCGGGTCGACGGCAGGCCGGGGAGGACCCGTTCCGCCACGGGGACCCCTGGCGGGACCGTGCTATCATGAAGGCCGCCCGTCAGGAGGCCGCCGAACAGCTGGAGGCCACCGAGGGACTGCGGGTTCCTCGAGCCCGTCTCATGCGGCGTAAGATCGCCCGCGATTACGGGGAACAGCACCTCTACGCCGGCGTAAGCTGAGGGGGAGAGCCTGCGTGCTTTACAAACTGTTTCTGCTCTTTTTGACGGTGCCCCTGATCGAGATGGCGCTGTTGATCTGGATCGGCCGGCACCTGGGGGTGCTGAACACGATCGGGATCGTGGTGCTTACCGCCGCCCTGGGGGCCTACATGGCCCGTCGGGAGGGGCTTCGCGTCTGGCGGGCCCTCGGGGACGAACTGCGCGGGGGCACCCTGCCGCGCGACACGGTCATCGACGGGGTTCTTGTTCTGGCGGGAGGGCTGTTCTTCATCACGCCCGGCCTGATCACCGACACGACCGGGTTTTTGTGCCTGATCCCGGTGACCCGCCGGTGGCTCCGGGGGATCATCAAAGCCTGGCTTCGGGAGAAGATGGAGGACGGGGAGGTCATGTGGGTCGATGAAAGAGGGCCCTGAGGTTCAGCGCGGGTATTCGCCGGTGATGTATTCCTCCAGGTGGCTGACCCGTTCCAGGGCGTCCTGGGAGAGGCGTTTCACGCAGTCACCGATCGACACGATGCCGTCCAGCTCACCCTCCCGGATCACGGGGAGGTGGCGGCATTTGTTCTGCGTCATGATGGCCAGACATTCCTCGATGGTGTAGTCGGGATCGACGTGGATGACCTCCGTGGTCATGACGGTCGTGATTTGAGTCTCACTCGATTTTCGTCCCTTGAGAGCGATCTTTCGGAGGTAGTCCCGTTCGGTGAAAATTCCGGTCACGCCCTCGTCCCCGGTGACCACGATCGAACCGACGTTGTAATCCACCATTCTGGCGATCGCCTCGAACACGGTGGCGTCCGGTTCGATCGTGACCACGTCGTGTCCCTTGTCCTCGAGGAGCTCGCGAACTTTGATCTGAAGCATGTCTTCAGGGAACCTCCCGGCGTCGTCGACGCATAAAGTCCGTCACCGCGCTATCCGGCGGGACGGTTCAGAACGGGCGCAGCGTGAGAGGATAGCGGTGCTCCAGGCCGTTCCGGATCGCCAGCACGGCCCGGGTGACCATGACGATGTCGAACAGAACCACCAGAAGCATCAGCACCACGGTCAGGTAGAAGTGGGGCAGGCCGGGAACGTACTGCGGCAGGACGGCCACCAGCCCGTAGATCAGCACGGAGATCTGGAAGTTGACGGCCTCCCGGGCCTGGGCCGCCGCGAAAGGGTGGCTTTTCCGGCTGGCCAGCCAGCCGACCCACGGAAGGAGGACGTTGAGGGGGCCGGCGAAGAGCCCGAAGAGCCCCCCGAGGTGAAAGAGCATCGCCCGGAAGGAGCCGCGGGTCTCGTCCTCCCGGGTGCTCGGCGCGGTCGGGTTCACCACGGTCGCGCCACCTCTGACGGTGCAAGATAACCTTTAGAACACCCTAGCCCCCGCGGCGGGGGGGCGCAAGTGCTCCCGCGATGCGGCCCGAAAACACGGGGAGGCGACGTCGTTTGCCGCTCATGATTGTGGAGTCCGGTGCCAAAATAAAAACCCTGTCTCGTCTGCTGGACGGGGAGTGGTCCTTCGTGGCCTCGAAGGGGCACCTCTTCGACCTCCCCGAATCCCGGATGGGCATCGACGATGAATACGAGCCGGAGTGGGTTTCGGTGAAGGGGGCTCCGCTGGATCGCATCCGTGGGGCGGCCCGTGACGTCTCGGAGGTCTACGTGGCCTCGGATCCCGATCGCGAGGGGGAGGCCATCGCCTGGCAGATCGACGAGCTGGTGCTCGAGGACCGGCCCACGCGGCGCCTCCGCCTGGAGTCCATCACCGAGGAGGAGGTCCAGGGCAGCCTCGAGGAAGCCGGTGAAATCGACCGCCGCAGCGTGGAGGCCCAGTGGGCCAGGCGGCTGCTGGATCGGCTGGCTGGCTACAAGATCAGCCCCTTTCTGGTGAACGCCTTCAAAGGCAAGCGGCTCTCGGCGGGTCGGGTTCAGAGCGCCGTGCTGGCCCTCGTGGTTCGCCGCCACCGGGCCGTGCAGGACTTCGAACCGCAGGCCTTCTACCACCTCGACGTTCACGTGCAGACCGACGAGGATGAGCTGACCCGACCCCTCGAAGCCCGGCTCGTGCGGATCGGGGAGCAGGGCGTGGGGACCGGGGAGAACCAGCGCCTTCTGACGGACCGACAGGAGGTCGAAGACCTCGCCGAAGCCGTCCGTGAGCATGGGCTGTCACGGACCGGGACCGAACGGGACACGACCGAAACCGGCCCGGCCTTTCCCTTCGACAGTTCGGAGCTTCTGAGGCGGGCCTCCGAATGGTTCGGCTGGAGCACCTCCCGAACCATGAACGTGGCCCAGTCGCTCTACGAGAAGGGGCTCATCACCTACCACCGCTCGGATTCAACCCGTCTTTCCCGGGACGCCTGCCGGGCGGCCGCCGCCTTCGTGCGGGAGGAATACGGGGAGGAGTTCCACCAGTGGCGGGGAGGGGGCGGCGGCGACCAGGAGGGCCACGAGGCGATTCGGGCGAAGAGTCCCTTCCTGACGCCCGATCAGCTTCATTCGGTCTCCCGGAACGAACGGACGCTCTACGCCGCCATCTGGCAGCGATACGTGCAGTCCCAGATGACGGCGGCGGTCTGGGATCGGCTTCGGGTTCAGCTCGTCCTTGACGACGAGGGGCCCCAGGTGGTCTTTAAGGGGGAGCTTCGGTCGCTTCGGGACCCGGGTTTCCTCCGGTGCCGCCGCCCCGAACAGTCCCGGGGGGTCTCCGGGGATGCACCGGCCGAGGACCTGGATCGGCTTCAGGCCTCCGGGAACGTGCGGGTGGAGGCGGTCGAGGTTCAGGAGTCCGAGACCGAGGGGCCCACCCCTTTCACCGAGGGCAGCCTCGTGGGCACGATGAAGCGGGAGGGGATCGGCCGCCCGTCCACCTACCGCTCCACCATCCAGCGGCTTCGAAGCCGGCAGTACATCACGATCGAGGACGGGCTCGTGGAACCCACCTCCCGGGGGGAGGACGTCTGCCGTTTCCTGAAACGGGCGGTGCCCGCGATCTGCGACGTGGGTTTCACGCGAACGATGGAGGAGACCCTGGACGCGATCGCACAGGGGGAGGAGTCGTGGCGCTCCTTCGTTCGGTCCTTCGACCGGGACCTCGAGGATTGGCTCGAGGAGGCCGAGGGGATGGAACCGGAGGGAACCGCGGAGAGCTGGAAGGAGCCCCTCGATTACGCCGAGTGTCCCCGCTGTGGGGGAACGCTGATCCAGCGCAAGGGGCGGCGGGGCAAATTCGTGCACTGCGAGTCCGAGGACTGCGACTTCACCTCCGACCCTCCGGCGAAGACGTACCGGTGTCCTCGATGCGACCGCCATATGGCCAAACGGAACGGGCACGGTTCCGCCCTGTACTACTGCCTGGCGTACCCGGATTGTGAGGGCCGACGGCCCGTGGGTGAGCCCCGAACCGACTACGAGGAGATGCTTGAGGAGGCCCCGGACTGCCCCGACTGCGAAAGCCGCATGGAGCTCAGGCGGGGCCGCTACGGTTCCTTCTGGGGATGCCCCAACTACCCCGACTGCGAGGGAACCCGCCCGTGGAATCCCTGAGCCGGGCACGCCCGTGTGCTTCGTGCGCGTCGGTGCACGGCCGGCGTCGAGGAGCCCCGGGCCCGTGACCGATTGCCCGGGCAACCGCGGCCTGGCGGACACGGGGGATTCCGTGTTCAGCCGGGTGACCCGGCTCGCCCGGCGCCACGAGGCCTTCAACCTCGGACAGGGGTTCCCCGAGTTTCGCCCCCCCGAGGCGCTCGTGGTGCACCGTCGAGGTTCGGT
>CAZEBV010000075.1:551-10696 GCA_964510695.1 uncultured bacterium | reverse complement strand
AAGTGGTAGTAGATGACGTCGGTGGACGCCCGGATCGTGGGAGGGTAGGGAAATTCATTGATGACGGCGAGCAGGCCCACGGGTTCACCCGGGCCGAGGATTTTGATGAGGGATTTGCTTCCGTCTTCGTTTTGTTTGGCCACCTCGACTTCGCCCAGCCGGATGACGGCGAAGGCCTCGGGGTCGCCGCCCTGGTGGAACAGAACCTCGCCGGATTCCAGGAAGCGGGTGGGCACCCGGTCCAGGAGAGCGTCGGAGCCCTCACTGCGCTGTTCCCAGTCGATTTCCAGGTCGTAGAGGCGTTTGGTCTGCATCATGTAGACTCCAGCCGGGGAGAGTCCCGTACGATGAACCGAGGTTACGATTGTAGGGGGAAACCCACCCGGCCGCAGTACCGTTTCGGGGAGGCACCGGCATGTCCACGCTGATCTGGGTCGCGTTCGGGATGCTCATCGTGCTCTGTCTGGTCGTGGTGTGGGTGGCGTCCGGACATTACGAGCCGCACTGACACGGACGGTTCGATCACCCTCCGACCGGTTTCACGCGCGGCCAGAGGTTCACGAGGAAGGCGAGCACGGCGGCGGCTTCCAGGAGCCGTCCGGCCAGGCGCACGCCGACGCTCGGATGGAGAGTGTGGCCGAGGACGAACAGCCCGATCCCGGCGTTCAAAAGGACCAGCGCCAGCCAGGCGGCTCGCTGGTAGCCGCGGGTCGGCAGGCCGGTCTTCGCCGGAGTGAAGCGGGGGAACATCCAGTAGGCCACCCCGAAGATCAGGTTGAGGAACCAGCCCATCAGCAGCACCTCCATGTGCACGGGCAGATACCTCATGCTCCACGCGAACCAGCCGGGTCCCTTCGCGATCAGCATCAGGGCCCCCAGGCTGAAACCCACCAAAAGGTGCACCAGCGAGAGCCGGATGGCCCAGACGCTGTAGGCGGTCATCGGGCGCGCACCCGCCCCCAGATGCTGTAGGTGTACAGCAGCGCGGCGATCCACTGAAGCAGCGCCGAGAGCACCAGGACGGTGCTCATGAAGGTTTCACTGCCGGTCAACAGCTTCCCGGGTTCTCCGACGGCCCGCATAAGCAGCCCGGCGTTCAGCGTGCCCCAGATGCTCCAGAGCACCCGGGGGTTCCCGTAGCGGTCCCCGGATTCGGCGGCGGGGAACATCCACAGTGAGACGCCGAAGATCAGCTGGGTCACCCAGCCGACCACCAGGAGGTGGAGGTAGGTGGGGAAAAGCGACCCCACGAAACCGGGCAGCCCCAGCACGGAGCGGCCCGTGATGGCCAGGCCGAGCAGAAGCGAGGCCGCGAAGTAGATCAGGCCGGTGCGAACGAAGAAACGAACGGGTCGCGGCATTCGTGGGACCTCCCGTCGGGCATGGAATCAACGAATTATAACGGGCCCCGGTCGTGTGAGTATGCGGCGTCTCAGGGTGGGGCGGCACCCGGTCCGTCAGAGCTTGCCGTTGAGGACCTTCGCGGCCGTCAGGATCGGGTCCCAGACCGGGCTGAAGGGTGGGGAGTAGGCGAAATCGTACTGCTCGAGTGCGTCCAGGTCCACCCCGTTGTGAAGCGCCACGGCGGCGGAGTTGACCCGTCCTGCGACCCCCTCCTCACCGACCATCGCGACCCCCAGGAGGCGGCCGCTGTCCCGATCGGCGGTCATGGTCACACGGATCGTCGAGCCCCCCGGGTAGTAGTGGGCCCGCGATTTCGCCTCGATGCTCACCGAGGCGGGCTCGAAGCCGGCCCCGCGGATCCGTTCTTCGTCGAGCAGACCGGTGCGGGCGACCTCCAGCTCGAAGACCTTCACCAGGGCGGTGCCGACGATCCGTCCGACCGGCTCCAGGGTGTCGTTGGCCACGGACTGTCCGATGGCCCGGCCGTATCGGTTGGCCGTCAGGGCGAGGGGAACGTAGTCGGGTTCCCCGGAGACGGCGTTGGTGGCCTCGGCGCAGTCCCCCGCGGCGAACACGTCCGGTTCACTGGTCCGGCCGCAGCGGTCGGTGGCAATGGCCCCGGTGGGGCCGAGTTCGACGCCGGCTTCCTCGGCCAGCCCGACGTTGGGTCGGATGCCCGTTCCCACCAGGACGAGGTCCGCCTCGTACGTCCCGTTCCCGGTCACCACGGCGTCCACCCGTCCGCCGGATCCCTCCAGGCGTTCCACGGCGGTGTCGAGGTGCAGGGTCACGTCCTGCTCCTGAAGGTGCTTTTCGACGACCCTGGCCGTCTCCTCGCCGAACGGGCCCAGCACGTGTGGCATGGCCTCGAACAGGTCCACGTCGAGCCCCCGTCCGTGCAGGGCCTCGGCCATCTCGAGGCCGATGTAGCCGCCGCCGACCAGCGCCGTCCGGGAGAGGTCTTCACGGTCCAGAAGTCGCTTGATTTGCTTGCCGTCCTCGAGGTCGTGCAGCGTGAAGACCCGTTCGAGGTCCATGCCCGTCAAAGGCGGGGTCACCGCCCGGGCCCCGGTGGAGATCAGCAGGTGATCGTAGGACTGCTTGCGGGCGGTGCCGTCCCGTTCGGCGACCACCGTCTCGGCCTCGGGGTCGATGGAGGTGACCCGGCTCTCCAGCCGCAGGTCGATGTCCCGTTCCTCGATGAATTCCTCAGGCGTGAGGGCCACGAGGTCCTCGATGTCCCGGATGTCGTCCTTCACGTAGTAGGGGAGCCCGCAGGCTCCGTAGGAGACCCAGCGTCCCTGTTCGAAGACCACGACCTCCAGCTCGGGGTCGTCCCGTTTGGCTTTGCTGGCGGCACTCATTCCGGCGGCGTCCCCGCCGACAATCAGGAAGGTTTCGGACATGACGTTCCCTCCCTTCGATCAGGTACCCACCGTGCGAGGGATTATTCTGGGTTCACGGCCGCCCCGAACGTGTGAGCCAGGTCATGGAAACGGTCTTCCTGTCGCAGGGGCTGAAGCCTGGAGGAGACAGCGTGCCTGAGGGTCATTCGCCAGTTCGATCCCGGAAGTCTAAATTCTAAGCTGCTGGTGGGGATGGATACTCGCTTCCGCCCCCTCGTCGTTCAGGCCACCGAGCTGGATCGATCGGGGTCCTCCAGGTAGTCGCGAAGCTCGTCCAGGCGGTCGGACTCCCGCAGTTTTTCCAGGGCCTCCTGTTTGATTTGACGGGCCCGTTCACGGGAGATGTCGAACATCTCGCCGATCTCCGAGTAGGTGTGCTGCTGGGTGGTGTCCAGCCCGAACCGAATGCGCAGAATCTGCTCCTCGCGCCAGTCCAGGGAACCCAGAAGCTCCTCGAGGTCCCGCTTGAGGTTCGAGGAGGCCACGTCGTGCTCGGGAGAGGAGATTTCCGCGTCCTCGATCACGTCCCCCAGCTCGCCGTCCCCCTCCTCCCCCAGGGGCCGATCGAGCGAGTCCGTGTGGCCCTCGATCCGCTTCAACTTTCGGATGCGTTCGACCGAAAGGTCCAGCACCTCGGACAGTTCCTCGTCGGTGGGTTCGCGCTGGTGTTCCCCCACGAAGTTGCGAATTTCGCGGTGCATCCGGTTGAGCTTCTGGATCTTGTTGTGGGGGATCCGAATGGTGCGGGAGTGCTCGGCCAGGGCCCGGGTGACCGTCTGGCGAATCCACCAGGTGGCGTAGGTGGAGAACTTGTAGCCTTTGGAGTAATCGAACCGATCGACGGCCTTGCGGAGGCCCAGGTTGCCTTCCTGAATCAGATCGGCGAGGGAAAGACCCTGGTTGGAGTAGCGTTTGGCGATGCTGACCACCAGCCTGAGGTTGCACTGCATGAGGCGGTTTCGGTGGCGGTGCATCCGCTCGCGGCCCAGGCGGATGAGGTGATAGATCAGGTGAGCCTCACGTTCGTCCAGCCCGAGGGTCTCCAGGTTTTCCCCGGTCGCCGGGGCCGGCCCCGCAATCTCGGAAAGATGAGCCTCCAGGTTCTCGGCCCAGTCCAGGGCGAGTTCCTCGTCCAGTTCCAGCGTTTCGAAGGCCTCCCGGATCTTGGCTCCGACCCGTCGAAGCTCGGAGCGAGTCGAATCCATGCCGGCACCCTGGCTCCCTTCACGAAGCTGTTCGGCCAGGGATTCCCACCGCGTGCGGTGCTGGATCAGACGGTTGCGGGCGGTGCGGATCCGGTCCATCCAGGCCCGCTCCTCCTCCTCGCTGACCGGCTCGGTCTGGTTAATGCGCACCAGGTCGCGGTACGTCCGTTCCCCGTTCAGCACCGACCGGGCGGCCTCAAGGTAGCGCCGCACGGCGTAATGGGTGCTCAGCACGGTGTCGATAACGAGGTTGCGCCCACGTTCGATTTCCCGGGCCAGTTCGACCTCCTCGTCGCCCGACAGCAGTTTATGCCCCCCGATGTGCTGCATGTAGTTGTCCAGGGCGTTCTGAGCGTCCAGGCGGCCGATGTTCTCGGGCAGGTTCAGTTCGGGGGCCGCGGTGTCCCCTTCCTCCCGGACGAACCGGACGTCCCGTTCCAGCAGGGACGAAAGCAGGGCCCGGGCCCGCGGAAGCCCGTAGTCCTCGCTGGGGAATCGGCGGTTGACCTCGGCGTAGGAGACGGATTCACCGGCCTCGAACGAGGCGGCGAGACCGTTCGAATCGGGGGATACGTCGGTGCCGGTGACCATGGCTTCATCTCCCGCGCGACAGAATCGGTTCCAGGGGGGACGGACCCGGCGGCGGGACCGCGGACGAACCGTGCGTCGCTAACGCGCAATACGACGGCAAGAAACGTCCCCTCGATCTTCTGGGACTCACCACTAGGAACGACCGGGGACCGAAGATTATTTCACCGAAATCGGCGGACGCTCGGTCCGTCCGGGGATGCGGGGTTTAGAGGGCGTCGTGAGGGGTTATGGACGGGGACGAGGGACCTCAAGCCACGGGGGGCTTCTCGCACCGACCGATCCGGAGACCCTGTGGGGCGGTCCGGTCAGCTTCCGGCGTGGGGGTTGTAGCCTTCCTCGCCGGGGATGTTCGGGCTGAGGCCGCCCTGTTCGGCTCGCCGGTTGTCCGCCTCGCGATCGATGGGCTGGGCGTCCAGCTGTTCGCCCGAGGCGGAATAGAAGACATCCGGGCTGACGTGATGGTCCCGGCCGTCGACCGGCTGTTCCCAGGCCGCGAACCAGTACTCCTCGGGTCCCATCTCAGGATGGTCGTTGATCCAGGCCTCGGCGTCCGCACGGCTCGAGGCCAGGTGACGCAGTTTACGATTGATCCTGCCCTCGGTCTCCCACCGCTGTTCCACGACCCAGACTTCCATGTCCCATCAGCCTCCCGACGGTGCGATTTCGAACGGGCGTTCCACCTGTGCCGGGCGCGTTGGCCTCCAGGAGGAACCCGCCCTGGATGGATGCTGCGGACAGGATAGGGGTTCTTCGGGCGGCGAACCATGCCCTGGATCATTTACGGGGTACATTGGTCCGCGAAGAATGGGGATGGTCCTGACCAACATAGGAGAGTGAGTGTGATGTCGTCCATTGAGAACATGTTCGACCTGAGCGATCGAGCGGCCCTGGTGACGGGCGGAAGCCGCGGTCTGGGGCTCGTCGAGGCGGGAGCTCACGTGGGACGACCGGCCGAGCCGGAGGAACTGGCTGGAGCGGCGGTCTGCCTGGCCTCCGGTGCCAGTTCCTACGTGACCGGCGAAACGATCGTGGTCGACGGCGGCTTGACCGCCGGACTCTGACGGAGGTGCGAGATTTCATGCGATCGACGGTGCTGGTGGCGACGGACGGATCTGATCCTGCGCGCCGGGCGGAGTCCTTCGCCCGGAGCCTGCTCGATCCCGACCGACATCACGTCCTTCTGGTGTCGGTGGCCCACGCCGGGGACGTGCTGGAGGGTTATCCCGACGGAGGAGACGTTCTTCCCGTCGAGGATCCGGGTCAGCTGGAGGACAAACTTCTCCGGCGGGCCCGTGAGGCCGTGGGTGGGGCCCGGTCCGATTTCGAGGAGGAGGGCTTCGAGGTGACCGTGCGGACCCCGGGGGGACGACCCGGCCCGTCCCTCTGCGAGCTGGCCGGGGCGGAGTCGGTCGAGTTCATCGTCATGAGCCGGCGTGGACGGGGTGCCGTGGGTGAACTGATTCTCGGAAGCGTCAGCCGCTACGTGATTCTCCACGCCCCCTGTCCGGTGATGGTTGTCCCGCCGGACGGTGATTAGCGGCTGGGGCCGGAGGGGTCGTCGGAGCCGCCCGGGGGGAGGGGCGTGTATTCCACGCCGCCCTGCCGCTGACTGGGTTGAGGATAAAGTGACATCAGTTCGTAGATGTCCGCGGGCATCTCCTCGGTGACGTTCAGCCCGAATTCCGACAGGCTCCGGGCGTCCAGCGGGTAATCGTGCGTCCAGGCCCCCCGGGACAGAAGATCGGCCAGGTCCCGACGGCGCTCCTCGGGCATGTCGTCCGGGAGAAGTTCCCGCAGGGCGTGGCGAATCTGGCGAACCGCCTTCCGTGATACGTCCGCCAGAATCAGGGTCTCGTCGTCGATCTCCGCCAGGGGTTTGTGGCGCGTCACCTCGTCGATCGAGGCGGCCGGGTACTGGTTGATCTGCGGGTCCACCGGGCCCAGGACCGCGTGGGGGGCGGTGACGACCTCGTCGGCGGCGAGGGCGATCAGGGTGCCCCCCGACATCGCAAGGTGAGGCACGAACACCGTGACCTTCCCCGGGTGGGCCCGGAGGGCCCGGGCGATCTGAAGCGAGGCGAGCACCAGGCCCCCGGGCGTGTGCAGCACCATGTCGATGGGGGTATCCGGGTCGGTCTCGTGGATGAAGCGCAGCACCTGTTCGGAGTCGTTCATGTCGATGTAGCGCATGAGGGGAAAACCGAGCAGGTTCAGGGTTTCCTGACGGTGCACGAGCAGGATCAGGCGGCTTCCCCGTTCCTGTTCGAGCCGCGATCGGTGGTAGTTGCGCCGGTACTCCAGGATTTTCTTCTGAAAGTAGGGGAAGAAGGCAATCAGAATGATGAAATACCAGAAGTAATCCATCTACGAACCGCAGCCTCCTCGGGGTTCCTCCCCCGAAACAGGAAGGTGAATGATCGGGTCCTCACCTGACTCGATTAGCGTGAGAAACGGTGCCCGAGGCTTCAACCCGAAGCCTCCACGAACGGGTCGACCAGCCGCATCATAACGGGAAACTCCGCCTCGAGGTACAGGGAGCCAAGCCCGGCCAGGATGGCCACCAGCATCAGGAGCCCGACCAGGCGGCCCAGACGGCGCCCGCCGACGAACCAGGCGATGCCGACCTTGACCGCCGTGTTGGCCACGCCCGCCGTCAGGATCGCCCCCGAGGCCGTCAGGATGTCCACGGACCCGTCCCGGGCCAATTTGGCGAGGCTGAGGGTGATGGCGTTCACGTCGGCCAGTCCCGACAGCAGCGCCGTCCCGTACAGTCCCTCCGCGCCGAACCACTCGGTGGTCCACTCGGACACGAGAAGGATGAACCCGAAGAATCCCCCGAAGAGCAGGGCGGGTTGGAGTCGGAAGGGGTTCTTAAGCGTGACGTCCGGCCGGAAGTCCTCGTAGGAACGCCAGAGCAGGGCGCCCGACAGCCCCGCCCCGACGAGCGTGATGACGACCACCGGCGGAACCAGCGGCAGGGCCAGTTCGGGGTGCACGATCAGCACTTCGACCAGCATGCGCGGGAACATCGTGACCGAGGCCACCACGATGGCGAACCCGCAGATTCGATACAGGCCGGCCTCAGAACGGGTGCGCTCGGCCATGGAGACCGCCGTGGCGGTGGAGGACACGAAACCTCCCAGCACGCCCGTGGCCCCGATGCCGTGGCGGGGTCCCAGCCAGCGCGTGAACACGTAGGCCGTGAAGCTCAGCCCGGAGACCAGGATCACCATCAACCATACGAAGCGGGGGTTCAGCCCCAGAAGCCAGGGGAGCCCCCGGTTGGGCAGCAGGGGGTAGACGACCAGGACCACGATGAGGAACTTGAGGGTCGCCCGCAGTTCCTCCGTGGAGATTCGATCGGCCAGGGCGTGCAGCGGTCCCTTGGCCGCCAGGAGAACCGTCGTCAGGGTCCCCAGCACGACCGCCAGCACGAAGGTCTCGTCGGAGCGAGTGGTCATGGCCCCGAAGAAGAAGGTCAGAACGCTGACCACGGGCGTGGTCAGCCCCAGGTCGTTTTCCAGGACGATTTTTCCGGCGTAGGCCACGACGACGATTCCGAACAGAATCACCGTGACGGGCAGGTAAAGGTGAGAAAAGAAGGCTTCCGTCAGGGCTCCCAGAAGACTGATCAGCGGAAAAGTCCGACTGCCCGCGAAGAGCCCGGCCGATTCGCTTCGTTCCCGTTCCATGCCGATCAGGGCCCCGATGCCGGCGGCCACCGCGAGACGGACGAGAAGCCGAGTGGAAACCTCCATGGCGGACGCACTCCCGGGCTGACGTCGGGTGGACGATTCTGCCGTGAATCTTACCTTCCGGAGGTGAGCTTCTCATCGCTCCGGCGGCCGAAGCGGCCGTGAAAGGCTGGGTGATCCTGTCGGATTGATCGGCGCCGGACCTTGAGCCGGATCATGTCCAAGGATCACGGCAGCGGCTAGTATGAGTTTTTCAGAGATGAGGGGAACTCGATTCGCTTACGGTTTTTTGAACTGAGGGAGGTGATTCATGATGTCCGTCGCCAAAGTCACCGAACTGAGCGCCGAGTCCTCGAAGAGTTTCGAGGACGCCGTGGAACAGGGGGTCGCGCGGGCCAGCGAGACCCTGGAGGGCGTGAAGGGGGCCTGGATCAAAGAGCAGAAAGTGGTCGTGGAGAACGGTGAGGTCAGCCGTTACCGGGTCGACCTGAAGGTCACCTTCGAATTGAAGTAGCGGCCGCGCCGGTACCGGCTTCCCGGGCGGACGGGGGTTGTTCTCCGATCCACCGGGAGTGCCTCAGGTGCCCCGTTTCTCCTCGTCCGGTGAACACTGCCGGCCCGCTAGTCCCGAAGGAACCGGTGGATGGCCTCCAGGTGTTCCTCGATCCAGTCACGGAGGATGCCGGGGTGCTTTTCGCAGGGTTCGTACAGGGGTTCTAATTCCTGGCGGTTCTCCTCCTCGTCCCACACCTGAAGCTGCCAGCGAAGCTTCGAGAGGGACTGCCGGCAGTCCTCGCAGTCCGTCAGGGTACCCAGTGCGTCGGGACGGGTTTGCTGCCATCGTTCCTGCACCTTCGGACGGGTTTCGCGGGCGGCCCGCTCGACGTCCTCGTCGTCCAGGCTGTGGATGTTCCGAAACCGCTTGGTGGTTTTCCCCCCGTCGGGCGGACGGGGTTTTTTCTCGGAGTAGCGCCCGGGTTCCTCCTCGTATTTGGGCATGGAAACCCTCCTCGTTTGAGACTCAATCCTCGGGAAAGTATGAATGAAACGACCCGATCGCCAATGATCCACGTCATGGAGAGCCCGGGAGTACGATCGAGGATCACGTCGTGGGAATCGTTACAATGAGGAGCGTGGTCGAAAACCCGTACGGGAGAGCAACTTGGCGTCTCCTGATAAGCGTCCGTTCACCCGTGAGGATCACGTGTTCATCAGCGAAGACATCCGCTGCCGCGGGCTGGCTGTATCGGCCGGAGGAGCCTCCTCGTGCGCCCGTCGTGATCCTGGCCCACGGGTTCCCCGGTGAACGGCGGGCGTGGCTTGGCCCGTCCGCTGTGCCGCGCGAATTTTTTTGACCCTCCCGTGGTATCGACCCGTGGACGAGGCCCCGGGGATCATCTGTCCTTTCCTGTTCGTGCTCGCCGAGCACGATCGACTGATTCCCGCCTCCTCGGTGGAGGCGGCCGCCCGCCGAACCCCCGAGGGGCAGCTTTATCGGGGCCCGGTCGCCCACTTCGACGTTTATCGGGGGGATCCCTTCGACGACGTCGTGGGCCGGAAGTCGGATCTCCTGGGGGAGCACCTCACGCGCACGGGGGGGACCCGCCCGTGAACCTGGCGAGGGACCGGACGAACCCGTCGTCCGCCGGGTGGGAATCCAGCGGGGGGACCGCACCGACCGGACGGTTTCACGTCTTGTCCGGCGGGGAAGAAGCAGGGGGCGATCGGGAGGAAAGTCGGGTGTTCAGGCGGTTTATCCGTCCCCGCGCGGTTTGAGGAGTTCGTAGGAGGGAACCCCGAGCACGTCGGCGAGTCGGTCCAGGGCGTCCAGGGACGGTTTTCGT
>CAZEBV010000075.1:0-541 GCA_964510695.1 uncultured bacterium | reverse complement strand
GCATGCCGATGAAGTTTCGGTGGAACCCGGCTTTCTCGGCCAGGTTTTCCTGGGACCAGTTGCCCTGTTCCCGCTGGCGTTTCTCCCGTTCGTGCCGCAGGTTCTGCCGGAAAATTTCCGCGGACGATTCCATGAATTCCCCTCTTTTCTTCGTGGGAAGAGGTTCGGAGTCGGATGCAGCCGGGCAAAATGAACCCTTCTATTGTTGGATTCTTTTCGACCCTGTCTACCTACCCCGAGTGTAAGACTCTCTTTTCCTACGGTTAGTGTGCTGATAAAATTAGTAACTTTTTGTTGGCATCTTCTTCAAATCGAAACGGATCCCGACTCGGTCGAAACGGCTCTCAGCCCATGAACCAGGGGGCTGGGGTTCGTCGAGAAGTGGCTGAGGCAGCGTGTCTCAACATCGAGGCTTTCGTGCCTGAACCGATCCCCCGGGATTTTCGTGCGAACCTTAACTTGACTCGCAAGTCAATAATACATCATACCGGGGCCTTTCACAGACCAGTCTTCGTCCAGGGGGGTCGTCGGAAGGGGGGGT
>CAZEBV010000074.1:0-10876 GCA_964510695.1 uncultured bacterium | reverse complement strand
CTTCGATCCGGGCCGTCCCGTCGTGGTGTCCGTAAAACGCCTCCACGTTAACCGTAAGCGTGTGGGCGGGCCCCTCCGGTTCTTCCGAGGCTCCGAACACCGCGGTGGATTCCAGCCGTCGGCCCAGCACGCGAGTCAACCCGTCCTGAAGCTGACGGGTCAACGGTTCAACCCAGCGATGACCCCGGGCCACGCTGAAGGCATGCTCGCCCGTCCGGTAGACGATCCCATCGGCACGCAGGTAGGAGGCCAGGTTCACCGACCGAAGATGCAGCGTCGACCGGGCCCGCTCCGGCAGACGGAGCCGGGTGTCGGACGGTCCAGGGCTAAGGCGGTATCGCTGAACGTCGGGGGCCGGCGACGCACAACCGGCCACCAGCAGCACCAGCAGGGAGGCCGCCGCGGCCAGCCGCCTCATCGCGGGGCCCTCGGCACGGGATCCGTACGGGCGTCACGCCCGAAGATCAGGGCGCTGGGCCGATCCCGGAGGGTTTCAGCGAGCGGTTCGACGTCCTCGAGGACCCCGTTCAGCCGCTCCAGGGACCGTCTAAGCTCCTCGTACGCGGGCTCTCCCCGGCGGTATCCCCGCAGGGTCTTTCGGACGTCGCGCAGCGCCCTTAGGGCCTCATCCGGAAGGTCCCGGGCGGCGTCACCTTCCAGGATTTCGTTCAGGTTGTCCAGCAGGCCGGTCACCCTCCGCTCCAGGTTGGTGAAGCCTCCCGGGCGGCTGGGGAACACCGGGTAGCCGTTCACGCTGTGGGGCTCGAACGACCCCGTGTCTCCGTATTGAAGGTCCACGTACATGGCTCCGGTGACCAGGTTGGCCGGACGGATGCTGGCGTGCAGTCCGTCCTGAAACAGCGCCCGAAGGCGCGTCCGCCATCGGTCGAGGTCAAGCGGCGTATCCCCTTCGTCCACGGGGTGAAGACGCTGAGGCTCCATGGCGAGAAGCACGGGAATACGAGCCCCCTCGTCCAGACTCAGGTTGCGCACTTCGGCCAGGAACGGGACCTCGGTGACGGTCCCCACCCGGATGCCTCGATACTCCACCGGGGCCCCGGCATGCAGTCCCCGGATCGAATCCTCGAACAGGGCCACGTAACGAATCCGCTCGTCGAAACGATGCTGACGGGCGGCGTCCTTCGAGGCGAACAGCGGGAACCGGGTGCTCTCCGTCGCTCGCTTCCCGGGATCAACGTCCTCCAGGACCCCGAAGGCGATCCCTCCCATCACCAGGGACTGAAGCGTCCCGGTTCGAAGGCTAAATCCCCCGGACCCAACTTCAACCTCCACGCCGGAACGCATCCAGAATCGCGTGTTCTCGCTCACCAGCTCGTCGTAGGGGGATCGAACAAACACCCTGTATTTCATTCGACGAGAAGCCGTGTCGAATTGAGCCCGGTCCACCTGGCCCACGGGGCGGCCCTCGTAAAGCACCGGATCCCCCACGTCGAGCGACGCGTTCGAGCGGCTGGTCAGCTCGAGGGACAGGCCGGGTTCATCGTGGGTGACGGGCGGCTGCTCCGGCACGCGAAATTGTCGGCGGGGTTCGTCCGAGTCGCCCGGCCGCAGCCGAACGTACGCGCCCGAAAGGATCGTCTCCAGTCCGCTCACACCCCGGCTGCTGATCCGCGGTCTCACAACCCAGAACTGGCTGTCCTTCACCAGCAGTCGGGCGGTGCCCGGGTTCATCTGAAGGGTGGCGATCGCGTGGTCGTAGCCCTCGGAGAGCCTCACCGACTCCACCCGTCCGACCTCCACGTCCCGCACCTTCACCACGGTCTCGTCGGGCTCGAGCCCCTCGGCACTGGCCAGTCGAAGGGTGACCTCGGGGCCGCGTGAAAGGGCGTTTTGATACAGCAGCCACCCCCCGATGATCAACACCACCAGGGGGATGATCCAGACCGGGGAAATCCGGCGCAGCCACGGTGCACGGACGTCGGCCCGTGAGGCGGCATCCTCATCCATGGGGGGCCCTCCGCAGGGAACCCGGACGGTGCCAGATCCACCGGGCGTGGAAGGTCAGGGCCGCGAGCATGGTCACCAGCACCACCAGCGCGAACGAAATGGCCGCCGGACCCGGATACACCCTGATGTACCCTCCCGCCTGTACCAGTGCCACCAGAAGGGCCACGACGAAGACGTCGATCATCGACCAGCGTCCGATCCAATCGGTCACCCGGTACAGCCAGAGGTGAGGATCGGGATCGGTCCTCGTGCCGAACCGACTACGATAACAAAGCCAGCCGAGCGCGAGGATCTTCGCCAGGGGGACCACCACGCTGGCGGTAAAGATCACCAGGGCGATCGGCCAGGACCCGGTCCGGTAAAGCTCGAGGACCCCGCCCACGATCGTGGAGGGTTCACGCCCGGTGAGTGTCCGGGTCTCCATGATGGGCAGAACGTGCGCGGGCACGTATAAAACCGCCGCCGTCACGAGAAGCGCCAGGGTGAGCTGCCACCGGTTCACGAGACTCAGGGGGTGCCAGCGGCCACAGCGCGGGCAGGTGTTGTGCGTTCCGGGGTCGAACGGGAACCCGCAGTGAACGCAGCCGACCACGTCCTGAACGTGGGCCGGACGCCCCGGCTCCAGCGATCGGGTCTCCGGGAGGTCCCCCTCGAAGTGTTCCCAGTACCGGGACGGTTCGAAGTCCGCCACGACTTTCAGAAACATCAGCATGTAGGCACAGAAGGCAAAAAAGGAGGGACCGACCCGAATCGTGGCCAGGGAGACGATTTTGATCAGACCGACCAGCACGCCGACCAGAAAGACGTCGCTCATCATCCAGGGTCGGATCAGGCCCATGACGTGGGAAAACCGGTCCGCGTCCGGAAGCGGCACGTCCAGTTCAATGGAGAGGTTGAGGTAAAAGACACAGAACAGGTACACGGCCGGGAAAACGACCGTGGTCAGGGCCACCAGCCCCGCCAGAAAGGCGTATTGCTGATCCAGCAGGGCCGTGGCGGTGTCCCAGAGGATAATCGTCTGCCCGACCCCCCCGGTTTCGAAGGTCAAAAACCGGAAATGAAGGCTCAGCCCCAGCACGAGCAGCGTCGCGAGGCTCCAGGCCATGCCCGACTGAGGATCGAGGGTGCCGGCCGAGCGAACGGTCACCCCGCAGCGCGGACAGGCGGCCGACTCTCCCTCTTCGAGGTCCGGCAGACGCATGACCCAGTCACAGGCGTGACAGACCTCCAGGTTCCCCCGATCACTCATGACTCACCGCCTCCACGGAGTCCCACGCAGTCGGCGAGGTCTCCCGGCGCCCCGCCGATCCGCGTCAGAGGTTCCCCCACCCGAACGTACGAGGGACCCCGCGTCGAAACGTCAGGAAAAGTCAAGGTCCAGAGCAGGACGGTTCTCCTCCAGGCTCAAAAGGGACTGTTCCAGCTCGTCGAGTCGGGCCCGCCGATCCTGCAGGGTCCCGCGGGCGTTCGAGGACATCCCGTCGATCGCCTCCACGAGGGAGCGCGTCCGGGAGCCGATCTCCCGCTGGAACCGACGCTCGAGCTCCTCGCGGATCCGCTCGACGCGCCGACGGATGACCGCCCGCAGACCGTCCGCGAGCGCCCGGCCGAGGTTGGACTCCACGGACCACCGTACGGCCCCCGGGGGACCTTCTCCGGAGGCCCGTATTTCCAGCCTCCCCAACCCTCCGAAGGCCCCCTCGAGCAGCGACTCCAGGCGGGGGTCCTCGGACGCGGCGCGCATCCGGGGGTCCGGCACCATCATGCCCAGCCGGGTGGACACGTCACCCGGGGTGTAGCGGCCCTCGAGGCCGAACCGGGCCGTTCCGCCCGCCACGGTCACCGCCGCGTCGGGGGAATCCAGAAGGGTCCATTCACGAAGGGCCCATCCGCGAACGGTCAGTTCGTAGTCGACCCTGAATTCCTCCGAGGCCTCGAGGGTCGCCCGCCCCCTGAGCTCCTCGTAGCCCGCGTCCGGGGGACGGGCCGAGAACTCAAACTCGGCCGGAGAATCCACCCGCGCGGGATCCGATGAGAGGTGGCGCACGCTGGCCTCGAGCGCAAGGCCCCGCCCCGCCTTCCCCGTGCCGCTGACGTCGAGTTCCTTGAGCCAGAACCCCGGATACGCCGAGCGGTCCCCGAACGTCCGATCGGCGCCCCCCGGAGGTTCGGTCGTATCCTCGCCGGGATCGGACGTCGGCGAGGAGGAACTCAGGTAGGGTCGGGCTCGCGTCAGAAGCGTATGAAAGGATCCGGCCCGACGCTGGATGAACCCCTCGAAAAGGCGCCGGGAGAGCCCCTCGACGGACGGGTCCGGCAGGCTCACGCGGTCCCGAAGCGAACGCAGGTCCTCGGCGGTGCTGGACTCGAGGTCCTGCTTCAGGGTCGAAAGTTCCCCCAGCGTCGAGCGAAGGTCCGCCGAGGCGGTGCCGACGCGCTCCGAGAGGCGATCCACCCGATCGGCCAGCGAGCGAATCCGCCGAAGCTGATCGACCCGACCGGCAAGCCCCCCGTCCCCGGAGGACCGAATTCCCTCCACCTCCCGCTCGACCTCGTCGAGCGTCGATCGGTCCGGCAGTCGGCGGAGGATCTCGTCAACCCTTGCCCGCTTCCCCTCGAGGGTCTCACTGGCCCGCTGAAGGGCCTCGGGACTGTCCAGGTCCTCCCTGAGACGCTCCCATCGTTCGTCGGCCGACCCCCCGGACGACACGGCAAGCGCATCCCCCAGGACGGTGCCCGAGGTCGCGGAACGAAGTTCGGCGGACAGCAGACGCCCCAGCGCCTCGTAGAGCCAGCGAAGATCCCCCTGCTTTCGGACCCAGCCGGGCCGGGCCCGTTCGGTGCCCAGGCGGATGCCCGCCAGCCGGGCCCGTTCGACCACGACCCGGGCCCGAAGCAGAGCGTCGAGGTTCAGCGCCAGCGAGGCCGCGTCAAGCTCGATCCAGTTCGTCGACGGTTCCTCCGGGTCGGTCACCGCCAGACCCTCGACCGTCAGGGAGGGACGCACCCAGCCGGTGCTGAGTTCCGCGACGTCCACCTGGGCTCCGATCAACCGACCCCCCACGTACTCCAGTCCCCACTCGAGGTGGTCATCAACGAAGAAATAAACGTAGGCTCCCAGCAGCAGGACCACCAGGGCGACCGTCCCCAGAAGCTCGACACGAAGGAGGCGCCGAAACGGGCCGGGATCCGACTCACGGGGTGAACTCACGGCTCGCGGGTCATCCGACGACGGATCGGCAGCTCTGGTACCACTTGTAGATCGTGGACGACTTCCAAAGCGTCCACCACCGGGATCCCTTCAGCCGGGCCACCACCGCGGATCGGTAGCGGGCGACCAACCAGCGGGCCAGGAGGTACCCCCCGGGGGCCAGAACGATGCCGCAGACGCCGGCTCCCGTGACGACGGTGTTGTAGAAACGGGTCAGCGGCACGATCGGAAGCGTGTAGAGGGTCCGGTAGACGGGAATCAAGACGTCCACCGAGAGCACGGTGTCTCCAACGGCGTGGAAGAGAGGGGTCAGCGCGGGGGCGATCAGCTTGAACAGCCCCATCGAGAGGAGCGCCGCCCCCACCTGCACACGGAACACCAGCACGACCAGAAAGACCAGAAGCGACTGAAGGGAAAGGACCGGAGAGAACCCCAGCACGATGCCCAGGGCCATCCCGGCGGCGATGGAATCGGTCCCTCGCTCCGAGTTGAGGAGGTAGACCAGTTTGAAAAGCTGACGCCCCAGGAACGTCATCGGAACCCTCCAGACCTCCGCGGCAGTGATCCGGCACGATCCCCGAGCCACCAAGCGTAGCGCATCCGACGAATTTCGTTTACCCCCGCCCGAACGAGGCTCCCTTGAAATTGAATGTATTTATTATTATCAACGATAATTCCTTTATATTTATATTTTTATTGAACATATCATTAATTATACGTTTTATTATCGGTTGAAATCGTGCCGATCGAATCATACCCTAAGCTCATCCGCCACCATGATTGTCACGGACCCCGGCTCCATGCCCGGATGGGAGGCGTCGCCGATGAACCGAACCGCCGCACCGTCCCCGCTGCCGCTGGAGGTCATTCCCTACCTCCGGCGCTGGTACCACGACCGCTACGCCGGCACGGTGGGGACCCTGCGTCAGCTCGGCGAGGCGCTCGATGAGGAGGACCCCGCCCCGTCGAACCCCCGTCCCCGCTCGTTCTCCCGCTGGCCGGAGCCGTCGGACCCCCGGGCCGAAACGCTGGCGGTCCCGGACGTTCGGACCCTGCTTTTGCTTCCGACCGGTTCAGACCGGGACCCCTCCGCCCTGATGTTCTGCGGGCGATGGTACCCCGACCGCGGACGCTGGGCGGCCCCGAACCCCTATCGGGCCCTGAACGACCTGCTGGAACCCGACCCGGACGCCCCGGAGGACGGGGTTCCCGAGCCTCTCATGGAGGTGGAGTTTTTGTATCGGGCCGACCGGGATCACCCTTTCCAGGTCGAGTCCTTCGGGGACTGGGTCGTGCCGGTCCACCGCGGCCGAATGCCTCTGGGGCTCTCGGGCGGGCTGCACCGATCGCTCGAACGCCTGAAAAAACGGACCCAAAACCGCTCGCCCGCCCGTCTGCCCCACTCCCTTCGCTGCTGCATGGGAGGGGTGGCCCGGTCGGTGGTAATCCCCGAAGGCTCCGGGGGTGAACCCACCACAGCGGGTTGAAGGAAACCTCCTCGTCCTCCGATGCTCGAAGCAGGGACGTCCCGGAGGCACCACTTCACTCCCCGAAGGCCGCGGAGGCGAACGGAGCATGGAACGACGCAGGTTCACCGTGGAGGTCGACATCGGCCGACCGCAAAGCGCGACCCTCACCAAAGTCTACGAAATAGTGACCGACGCCACGATCCGGGCCACCGACCGGGCCCGCCAGAAGGCCCGTGCGCAGATCCGTGACGACGAGGATCTGTCCGGGGGGGAGGTCACGGAGGTACGGGTCACGAGCGTGCGGGACGCCGACGCCGAGGGACTGGGCCGTTAGTCCGCCCCTCCCCCGGACCGCTCACTCACAGGAAACCTCCAGGTCGTAGTAAAGGAAATCCCCGTCGGTCGTGACGGTTTTCTCCTCCACGTCGGCCTCCCCCGGCTGGATGCTTCGGAAGGTCCAGCTGGACCGAAGCGTTCCGACCCGACCGCCCCACTGATTGTAAAGGTTCACGCTGACGGAGGGTTTCAGGCTCTTTCGGCTGCGGTTGACCCACCGGATAAGAGCCCGATTCTTCCTCGGCTCGAAGGCAACGTGACTCAGACAGCGTCTGTTGACCTCGATCAGGTAGTCGTCCCCCTCGAACTTCTCCAGCCCGGGGACGTGCTCGTGGATGAGGTCCTCCTTGAGGGCGACGTATTTTTCCTTTTCCTGCCTGACCTCGTCCTTCATCCCCGCGATCGTCCGCCGGGCCCGCGTGGCCTCCAACCAGAAATAGAGGGTGGACAGGGCCAGAACCACCACACACAGCGAAAGCATTCCCGTGATCGTCAGCACCCGGGGAGAGCGCATCGGGGCGATCCCGGAGGGACCCGGTTCGGAGGACGAGGCGTCCCCCTCGTCGGAAGTCCCGACCTCGCGTTCCGAACGGCCCGTGGAGGATTCGTCGACCTCCTCCGGTCCGGACGGTTCGTCCACGATCTTAGGTTCGGCCGTGTTGTCCGTGAAACCCCAGGTCAGGGCAAGGATCCACCCGACGCCGGTCCATCCCCAGAACAGGGTCACCAGGAAGATGGGAACCGTGTTGTTGTGGCTTCGAAGGTAGGCCACGACCGGCGGCAAAAAATAAAGCAGGGCGAACGTCGACAGCACGAAAACCCCGAGGGAGGACCCCGCGGCCCCCGCAATCACCCCGAGGATCTCGTTCACCAGCGTCTCCAGCTGGTTTAACATCAGACGGGACACGTGATCGTCCCCCTCTGTCGCCGAACGCACCGACCACCCCGCGACGGCCGGACGCCGTCCGGCCGTCGATCAGACCATCCGTCTACTTCTTCGGATACAGGGCGAAGTAATCGTCCCCTTCGTAATTCAACCACAGCATCCGCTCGTCCGACCAGCTGAGCACCCGGAAACGTTTCCGGGCGTCCCCGCCGGTAAAGGTTAACTCCCGGCCCTCCAGGGTCCAGTTAAAAACCCCGGATTTGTTCATGCCGCCCGCGTAGGGGACGTTTTCGGCGACCTCCATCGACATACGAACGGTGTCGTCGTCCTCGAATTCCCAGATGATCCGGCTGGTCTTCTCCTCGAGGTTCCGGTAGTTCGCGGTGGCACTCACGGCTCTGACGACCCAGGTGTTGCCGATCAGAGTTCGACGGAGGTCCCGCTGCTCCTCGGGGGTCAGCGACGAGTCGGTCTCCAGCACGGGCGGCTGCTCCCGACTCCCGCAGCCGACCAGGGCCACCAGCGCCACCAGGACGGCGAAGACACAGGCCGTTCGTTTCATCGTTCCACTCCCTTTTCACGAAGATTCGGTCCGTCGAGAGCGCAAGATAACGGTTCGGGGGCGTTTTTCAAAGCCTCGCGGCCCTGCACGAGGACAAACGGCGCGTTTACCCCACCCCATGCACCGACACGCCCGGCGAGCATGAAAAAAACCCCGGATCCGAACGACCGTCCGGGAGGCGGGTCACGACGTCGGGGGACCGTGACGGAGGAAAATGAAGGGAAGCTGAACCCGTCGGGACCTCGAAGGAAAGAAAATGGTGGAGGGGGCAGGATTCGAACCTGCGAAGCCGTTCCGGCGGCAGATTTACAGTCTGCTGCGTTTGACCAGACTTCGCTACCCCTCCGGGAACCCCGGGGACCGGGGAACCACGACAGCCTCAGCGTCCCGGAGGAAACGGGACGGGACTGCGGTCGGGTCGGCCATGATATTTCAAACGAAGCGCGATGTCATCGCTCCCCTTCCAGCTTCCCCCTACCATCGCTTCCAGAAACCCACCCTTTGGGAAGGGCATTATACCTTCGGGGGGGAGGAAGGAACGAGAGAGCCCCGGGCGATCATGGAAGCAGGGCGTCGTCGGATCCGTTCCCCGCCTGTGGTGTCCGCGCGGGAGGGTTCTCCTACTCGACGGTCACGTCGATGCCCCGGTCGGCGTAGACGGCTTCGAGGTCCCGTTCCAAAAACGCCCCGGCCTCCTCAAGGCCCTTCACGTGGGCGTCCATGTGGGCCAGCCCCAGTCCATGCATCAGAGCATAGCCGTGCTCACCCGGGCACAGCTCATCGGCCGGTCTCATGTCCTCCAGGGGCTCGGTGTCCAGGCCAATCTCGGCGCCCATCTCCACCAGGGAACGAAACAGCTCGTGGATCTCCTCAACGCTGTCGCAGAAATGGAAATGATCCGCGTTCCTCAGCGTGACCATCCGCTTCGGGGCCGGCGTCCGCTCGAACAGCCCGCGCACGCCGGCGGGCGGAATCAAGCTGTCGAACTCGGCGGCCAGGTACAGCACCGGAACCTCCCTCTCCCAGTCCAGCGTGAGCTTTTCCACGAGGGGATGATCCTCACCCTCATAGAGCGGCGATTCCCCGCCCGCGGGGGCCATCGGGAGCGCGGCGTCGATGCGCCCTTCCCGCGCGGTGACCATCAGGGTGGTCCAGCCCCCGAAACTGTGCCCGCTCATGCCGATTCGATCGGGGTCGATCCGATCACCCCAGTGCTCCTCGAACAGGGAGTTCAGCACGAAGATCACGTCCCGAGGTCGATCCTCCGCGAACTGATTCACCAGCGCCCGCTCCTCCTCGGACGACAGCCCCTCCTCGCCCAGGTCCGCGTTCAGGATGTCGGGGGTGGTGTTGCCGACGTGATCCGGGGCGGCCACCAGGTAACCGTGGCTGGCCCAGTGCGTGCAGAGGGTCGTGCTCTGGCGGCGGTGCCCCGCGAAGCCGTGGGAGAAGAGAATCAGCGGGTAATTCCCCTCCGCCGGTTCCACGCCCCGGAGGGCGGCCTGGAGGCTCTCGGGGAGCCCCTCCATGACCATGAACTCGTCCTGCTGGTCGGGGTCCAGATCCCGCCCGGCATGCTCCTCCCCGGCCGGGTACCAGACCTCCACGGGCAGGGTGCGATCGCGGCCGGGATCGTTCCAGTCGGCGCTTCGCACGCCCACCGGATGGGGTCCACGGTCGAAGGGATCGTAATCGGTCACGTCAGGCAGCCTCCTCGACGGCGTGGGTGGGTGCCGCGAACGCGGATGATTCGGGACCGTCCGACGCTAAGGGTAATCGTAGCAGAACCGCAGGCAAGGACTTTCGGGCGAAGGACGGCGTCATTCGGCAGGGCGAAACCGTCCTGACAGGCGGCGAGCCAGGAAACGATACAGCCAGGTGGAAACCCGGCGAACGAGCCAGGGGAACATCACGTGGCGCAGCGGGGTAATCTGGATGACCCGTTTTTTACGCACCGCCCTCAGGGCCCCCTCGGCGACGTCGTCCGGCGAGACCCCGTGGCGCTCGAACGTGTCGATGGATTCCTCCCGTCGGTCCTTGAAATCACCCCGGTATTCCGTGTCCCGGACGATGTTCGTGTTGACCAGGCCGGGACACAGAACCGTGAAATGCACGTCCTCCTCCTCGTATTCGATGGCCAGCGCGTCGGTCAACCCCACCACCGCGAACTTGGAGGTGACGTAGGGCGCCAGGTAGGGGCTCGGAATCAGGCCCAGCCCCGAGGCGGTGTTGACGACGTGACCCGGCGGGTCCTGCTCCAGCATACGCGGCAAAAAGGCGTCGACACCGTAGACGACGCCCCGGAGGTTCACGTCCAGCACCGTCTCCCAGTCGTCGAGGGAAAGCTCGTCGGTCGGCCCCCCCACGGCCACGCCGGCGTTGTTGTGCAGCACGTCCACCCGCCCTTCGGCGCGGTAGACGTCGTCGGCCAGCCGCTGAACCTC
>CAZEBV010000073.1:0-11053 GCA_964510695.1 uncultured bacterium | reverse complement strand
TCTGTATCGTTTGTTTCACTACCATTTCGAGGTGTCGCTGGACGTGCTCGAGGTTCGTCGGAAACTCTAACTCGTCCCCGACGGACGTTCGTCGGGAGGACCCCACGCAGGGAGTTCGGGATGGAATTCCACCGGATACCGCTGAACCTGCACGATTACTGGGAGTAGGAGGGCTGTCTGCTGGCCCAGCCGACCGACGTGGAGGTGGGGGCCGGCACGTTCAACCCCCATACCTTCCTGGGGGTCCTGGGGCCGGATCCCTACCGCACCGCCTACGTGGAACCCTGCCGGCGGCCGGCCGACGGGCGCTACGGGGAGAACCCCAACCGACTGGGTTTCTACTACCAGTACCAGGTCATCCTGAAGCCGCCGCCCGAGGACGTACAGGCGCTGTACCTCCGGTCCCTGATCGAGCTGGGCATCGACCCCGCGGAACACGACATACGGTTCGTCGAGGACGACTGGGAGTCCCCCACGCTGGGCGCGTCCGGACTCGGCTGGGAGATCTGGCTGGACGGCATGGAGATCACCCAGTTCACCTACTTCCAGCAGGTGGGGGGATTCCGGCTGGATCCGGTGTCGGTGGAGCTGACCTACGGGCTCGAACGGATCGCCATGTACCTCCAGGACGTCGAGAACGTGTTCGACCTTCGCTGGAACGAGGACCACACCTACGGGGACGTCCACCGGCGTTCGGAGTGGGAGTACTCGACCTACTTCTTCGAGACGGCCGACCCGAGTTACCTCCGGGATCAGTTCAAAGACACCGAAGCGGAAATCACACGCTGCCTCCTCGAGCGGCTGGTCCGGCCGGCCTACGACGGCGTGATGCGTCTTTCCCATCTTTTCAACGCGCTGGAGGCCCGCGGGGTGCTCAGCGTCGCGGAGCGCACGAACCTGGAGCGGGCCGTGCGTGACAAGGCCTCCCGGGTGGCCCAGCTGTACCTGGAGGAGGAGCACGGTCGATCCTTCGAGCACGAGGTCACCTCGGGAAAGGCGGGATCCTCGTGAAGCGCTTTCTGCTGGAGGTCGGCACCGAGGAGATCCCCTCCCGAATGGTTCCGGACGCCCTCGAGTCGCTGGAGGATCGCTGGAGCCGCTGGCTCATCGAGCGGGACGTGGACCCCGATTTCCCGGACTCCGACACCGAACTGGAGGTCATGGGGACGCCCCGCCGCCTGGTTGTGGACGCCCGGCTGCCCGAGCATCAGGACGACCGTCGGGAGGTACTTCGCGGGCCGCCCGTGGAGGTGGCCTACGAGGACGGGGAACCCACGGAGGCCCTGCGGGGTTTCTGCCGGCAGCACGACGCCGACCCCGGGGAGGTCGACCGGGAGACCATGGACGGGGGGAACTACGTGGTCCTCCAGCGCCATCGGTCGGGGGATCCCGTCGAGGAGCTTCTGGCCGAGGAGGCCGGGACGGTCGTCATGGACCTCCCCTGGCCCAAATCCATGCGCTGGGAGGCGTCGGGGGCCCGATTTATCCGGCCGATCCGCTGGGTGCTGGCCCTCTGGGGAGACGAACCGCTGGACCTTCGGGTGGGTCCGGTCGAATCCGGGGGCACGACCCGGGGCCGGCGCTTCACCGGTCAGGAACAGCGAACGGTCGAGGACCCCGAGGACTACTTCCGAGTGCTGGAGGAGGGCGGCGTGGAGCCGCGGCCCGCCCGTCGGGCGGAACAAATCCGCGAGGGCGCCCGGCGGCTGGCCTCCGAGGTCGAGGGACGGCCGCTGCGGCTGGAGGAACTTCTGGGCCCGCTGACCCACCTGGTGGAGCAGCCCACCGTTTTCCGCGGGTCCTTCGACCCCGATTTTTTGTCGATTCCCGACGCCGTGCTCGAGGAAACGATGGTGTCCCACCAGAAATACCTGCCCGTGGCCGGGGAGGACTCGGGCGAACTCGAGCCCTTTTTCATCGGCGTCCGGAACGGCGGACCGGACGGACTGGACACCGTCCGGGAGGGCAACGAACGGGTGCTTCGGGCTCGCCTGAACGACGCCGAGTTCTTCTGGGAGAAGGACCTCGAGTCCGACTTCGAGGCGTGGCGGGAGGAACTGGACGGGGTGGTCTACCAGTCCGAACTCGGGAGCCTCCGGGATAAGACCGAGCGGGTCGCCGGGCTGCTGGACGGTCGCGGGGCCGGCGAGTCGCTGGTCAAAATCGCGCGCCACGCGAAGAATGACCTCGTGAGCGAGATGGTGGGGGAGTTTCCGGACCTTCAGGGCACCATGGGAAAACTCTACGCCCGGGAATCGGGCTGGTCCGAGGAGGACGCCCGCGTGATCGAGGATTATTACCGCCCCGCGGACCGATCCGACCGTCTCCCCGGGACCCCCGGCGGACGTCGGCTGGGCGTGATGGACCGGATGGACACCCTCGTGGGGTTCTTCGCCGTGGGGCACGAGCCCAGCGGGGATTCGGACCCCTACGGGCTTCGGAGGGACGCCCTGGGGGTGCTTCGCATCCTGCTGGAGGGGGACCCCGCCTGGGACGTCGAGGCGCTGATCGACGAGACCGTCTCCCTGTTTCGTGGGCGGGATCGTTCGGTCCCTGAGGGTTCCATGGAGACCCTCGAGGGTTTTTTCCGGGACCGCTTATACCACTGGCTGGAGCGTGAGACCGACGCGCCCGACCGGTTCCTGCGGGCCGTGCTGCCGGGTTTCTGGTCCCGTCCCCCCGAAGCCCTCCGACGGGTCCGCTGGCTGATGAGATGGCGGGACGAGCCCGCCTTCGAGCGGCTGGTGACCGCCGCCCAGCGCGTGAGCAACATCGCACCCGACGAGGTCACCGAAGCCCCGGACCCCGACCGGTTCGAACGGGAAGCCTCCCGGGCCCTGTGGGAGGTTTACGGCGAACGGCACGGGGCGCTCGAGGCGGCCCTGGAGGACGGGGACGCCGATCGACTCCTGGAGCGCCTGTCGGACCTGAAGGACCCCATCGACCGCTTCTTCGACGACGTGATGGTGATGGCCGAGGACGAGGATAAACGGCTGAATCGGCTGAAACTGGTCTCACAGTTCCGTGATCTCTTCGCACGGGTGGCCGATTTTACGGTCCTCTGAGACACGGGACGCCCCGAGGCACGGCCGCCGGAACAGCCAGTGAGCACCCGGGAGGAAACGATCCGTGCAGGAACGCGTGGACGTCATCAAACAGCAGCTGCTCGAACACCTTCGTCAGGAGAACCACCAGGGGCTGAACAACCTCTTCGAGATTACCCATCCGTCGGACCTGAGCGCGGTGATGGAGGTGCTCGGGGCCGAGGAAGCACGCCGCGTTTTCGCCCGGATGCCCCAGGCGAAGCGGGTGGACATCCTCGGGGACCTGCCGCCGGGGCGGTCGGTCGGTCTGCTGGGGAGCCTGGACGACGACGCCGTCGTGCAGCTCCTGCAGGAGGTCAACCCCGACGACGCCGCCGACATCTTCCTCCTCATGGAGAAGGACCACCAGGAGGATCTGCTCACCCGGATCGAGGACGACCGGTTTCGTCGGATCCTCATCGACCTGATCTCGTACCCCGCCGAGTCGGCGGGGGGGATCATGACGACGGAATACCTGGCCATCCAGGAGGACACCACCGTCGAGGAGGCCATCGACGCGGCCCGGGAGCGCTCCCCGGAGGCGGAGATCGTCTACTACATCTTCACCCTCGACGAGGACAACCGGCTGTCGGGCGTGCTTCCGATGCGGCGTCTGATTCAGGAGGATCCCGGGACCCCGGTTCGGGAGATCACCCAGCGGGACCTCTTCAAGGTGCGCATCGACGACGACCAGGAGGAGGCCGCCCAGCTGATGGAGCGATACGATCTGCTCGCCGTGCCGGTCGTCGACCACCAGGACCGAATGCGCGGCATTATTACCGTCGACGACGCGGTGGACATCCTGGAACGGGAGGCGACGGAGGACATTTTCAAGCAGGCCGGCCTGAGTCCCTTCCATGAGCCCCAGTCCGACCGCAACATTCGCATCACCCGAACCTCCCTCTGGTCCAACCTCGGGCTTCGGGTTCCCTGGCTGGTCGTGGTCTTCACGGGGACCCTCGTGACGGCCAGCAGCGTCAGCCTGTTCGAGCCCTACCTTCAGAAATACGTTGAACTCGCCTTCTTCATGCCGGTGATTGCCGCCATGGGAGGGAACGTGGGGGCCCAGTCCACCACCATCTTCGTGCGCAGCCTTGCGCTCGGTCACGTGGACACCCGCCATTTCTGGCGGCCGCTGGCCGCTGAGATCCTGAAGACGGGGCTCGGAATCGGTCTTCTTTTCGGGGTTCTACTGGGGGTCAGCACCTGGTCCTGGCAGCTTTACCTCCGGGGGCACCCCCCGCTCGGATACGCCCTGGAATTCGCCGTGGCCGTAGGGGGGGCCATGTTCCTGGCCATCCTGGCGGCGAGCGCCAACGGGTTTCTGATCCCCTGGCTGGTGTCCACCTTCGGAGCCGACCCCGCGGCCGCCAGCAACCCGCTTCTAACCACGGTTCAGGACCTTGTGGGCATCGTGATCTACTTTTCCTGTGCCGCCCTGTTTCTGGGGGCGGTTTGAAAATCCGGGGGGCGGGGAGGGGTTTTTGTTTTTTGCGCGGGGCCGGGTAAGATGAACGAACCATAGACGTCGATCGGGCTTCCGTCGTCCGGGGGCCGTCCGAACGATTCACCGCAGGACGAGCGCACACGACCGCAGGAGGTTTCTCGCATGGACGCTCTTCTCGAGCAGGAGAACCGTGAGGAAGCCGAGACCCAGCACGTGTATTTTTTCGGGGACGGCGACGCGGAAGGGGGAACCGACCTGGTTGATCTTCTGGGCGGCAAGGGGTCCAACCTGGCGGAGATGAGTCGGATCGGCATTCCGGTCCCGCCGGGGTTCACCATCTCCACGGAGGTTTGCCGCCGGTATTACGCGCTCGACCACGAGTTTCCCGAGGGCCTCAAAGACACCCTCCAGGACCACCTCGAACGTGTCGAGGACCTGATGGGACAGCGGTTCGGGGATCCCGAGGACCCGCTGCTGCTGAGCGTACGGTCCGGCGCCCCCGTGAGCATGCCCGGCATGATGGACACGATTCTCAACCTCGGCCTGAACGACGAGACCGTGCAGGGTCTGGCCCGGCAGTCGGACGACGAACGGTTCGCCTGGGACAGTTACCGTCGGTTCGTGCAGATGTACGGAAACGTCGTCGTGGGCATCGACGGGGACCGCTTCGAGGGGCTGATCGAGGGCCGCAAAGACGAGGCGGGGGTCCGGGAGGATACCGACCTTTCCGCCGATGACTGGCGGGCGCTGGTCGATCGGTTCAAGCAGGTCTACGAGGAGGAGACCGGGGAACGTTTCCCCGAGGACCCGGTCGATCAGCTCTGGGGAAGCATCCGGGCCGTTCTCGAGTCCTGGAACAACGAACGGGCCGTGAAGTGGCGCGAGATCAACGATCTGCCCCACGACGTGGGTACGGCGGTCAACGTGCAGGCGATGGTTTTCGGCAACCTGGGGGAGACCAGCGCGACGGGCGTGGGGTTCACCCGGGACGCCGCCACCGGGGACCGGGAGTACAACGGCGAATTCCTTCCCAACGCCCAGGGGGAGGACGTGGTTGCCGGGACCCGAACGCCTCTGCCCCTGAACGACTACGAGCGGCAGAGCAGCGACAAGGGGGACCTTCCCACCCTCGAGGAGATGATGCCCGAGGCCTACCGTGAGCTGGAGGAGGTTTTCGAGCGCCTCGAGAAGCACTACGGGGACATGCAGGACGTGGAGTTCACCGTGCAGCAGGGGGACCTTTACCTGCTGCAGACCCGCACCGGGAAGCGCACCGCCGAGGCCATGGTCAAGATTGCCCACGACATGGCCGAGGAGGGGCTTATCAGCCGTAAGAAGGCCCTCGACCGGGTGGACGCGGGTCGGCTTTCCCAGGTCCTTCACCCCCGCATCAAGTCCGAGGTGCTGAACGGACGCTCCCCCCTGGCCAGTGGACTGGGGGCCAGCCCGGGCGGGGCCAGCGGCCGGATCGTCCTGACCGCCGAGGAGGCGGAGAAACGAAGCGAACACGAGGACGTGCTTCTCGTCCGTCACGAAACCTCCCCGGACGACATCGGCGGCATGAACGCTGCGGAGGGCATTTTGACCTCCCGGGGCGGACGCACCTCCCACGCCGCCGTGGTGGCCCGGGGGATGGGGAAGCCCTGTGTGGCGGGCTGCGGGGCCCTGGAGATCGATTACGAGTCCGAGCGGATCACCCTCAACGGGGACACCTTCCGGCCGGGCGATTGGCTGACGCTGGACGGTTCCACCGGCGACGTCTACCAGGGGGAACTGGAGATGGAGGAGGCCGGGCTCACCGAGGAGTTCGAGGAGCTGATGGAGTGGGCGGACGAATTTCGCCACCTGGACGTGCGGACCAACGCCGACACGGGGGAGGACGCCCGACTCGCACGGTCCTTCGGGGCCGAAGGGATCGGGCTCTGCCGCACCGAGCACATGTTCTTCGAGGAGAGCCGGATCGACCGTGTGCGAGCCATGATCCTTCGGGCGCCCGAGGTCCATCAGCTCCGAATGCAGCAGGAACACCTCGAGGAGGAACTTCAGACCGCCCCGGAGGAACAGCAAAAGACCCTCCGGGAGGACCTCGAGGCGGTGCAGGAACGGCTGGCCGAGGTCGAGGGCCCCTACCGTGAGACGATCCGGGAGCTTCTTCCGGAGCAGCGGAAGGACCTCGAGGAGGTCTTTCGGGTCATGGACGGTCGTCCCGTGACGGTCCGTCTTCTGGATCCTCCCCTCCACGAGTTCCTCCCGGAGGGGGACGAGGAAAAACGACGGGTCGCCGATCGGCTTGACGTTCCCTTCGAGGAGATCGAGCGGCTCGTCGAGCAGCTCACCGAGACCAACCCCATGCTGGGACACCGGGGCTGCCGGCTGGGCCTTTCCTTCCCGGAGGTCTACGAGATGCAGACCCGGGCCGTCCTGGAGGCGGCCCGCAACGCGCGTCGGGACGGCATCGAAGTGGAGCCCGAGATTATGATCCCGCTCGTCGGTTTGCCCCGGGAGCTGGAGATTCTCCGCGAGCGGGTGGAGGACGTCGCCCGGGCCGTCATCGAGCAGACCGACGCCGAACTCGACTGCCGCATCGGCACCATGATCGAGCTCCCCCGGGCCGCGCTGCTGGCGGATCAGATTGCGGACCACGCGGAGTTCTTCTCGTTCGGCACCAACGACATGACCCAGACGACCTTCGGGATCAGCCGGGACGACTCGCGGATGTTCCTGGACTACTACCGGGATCTGGACATCCTGGAGGACGATCCGTTCGAAGTGCTTGACGAGGGCGGCGTCGGCGAACTGATCGAGGTCGGCGTCGAACGGGGGCGAGACACCCGTCCGGACCTCTCCGTGGGCATCTGCGGCGAACACGGGGGGGACCCCGACTCCGTGGTGTTCTGCCACGAGGCGGGGCTCGATTACGTCAGCTGCAGTCCCTACCGGGTTCCCACGGCCCGAATTTCCGCCGCCCAGGCCGCCATCGACGTCGAGGAGGACGTCTCCTCCTACTAGCCGGGCGGAAACGACCTCGGCGCTGCCCGTCGGGGCGGGGCACGGCCGCTACGGCGACCCCCGCGGGCCATCCGCGACGACGACCCTGAGCGCCTCCGGTTCCCCTGTCCGTCCCGGGCCCTCCCGCTGCGGCGACACCTCCCGTCGAGCGTCCACCGACAAGGTATCCTGTCCATTCTTCCACCGGCGGCGGACGGGTTACCCCCACAGAGGAGGGAGGACGCCGTGGACGTCGACGCCCCCGATCACCCGGTGCTTATTTTCGACGGGGACTGCGGCTTCTGCCGACGGTCGGTGGGTTGGCTTCACCGCCGGGTTCCCGGGTCGTTCGAGGCCGTCCCCTACCAGACCTCAAGCCGGGTGGAATCCCGGCCCGAGCTGTCCCGGGAAGCCTGCCGGGAGGAGGTCAAGCTCCTGCTGGAGGACGGTCGGATCCTCGGGGGCGCCGAGGTGTTCTTTCACCTTCTCGGCCGGCGTCCGCTTCTGCGTCCGCTCCGCTGGTTATACCGTCTGCCGCTGCTGCACGGGGCGGCGGACGCGGTTTACCGCTGGATTGCCCGCCGTCGACGGTGCCTCGTCGGTTCCTCGGACGACGGGTAAGGGGAGGGGGCGGTGTCGGGCTACCCCCTCATGGAGCGGGAAGGTCCCTGCCGCTTCGGGGAGACACCAGCGGGGGGTGAGGTCAGCTCCAGGTGCCCTCCTGGTGAACCGGACAGAGTCGGGTGGGTTCGGTGCCGGTAATGAAGGGTTCCCGGCTGGTGCGGGGGCACTGGGGCGTGGCCCGGTAACCGGTCGTGGGGTCGATGGATTCGTAACTGATGCCGGGGGGGACCGAGAACGTCCGGGGGGGGCGGCCCTCGAAGATAACCGGGGCGGCTCGCCGCCAGAATTCCCCGGCCAGGACGCCGCCCGTCATGTTCTCGCCCAGCGATCGGTTGTTGGTGTCGTACCCGAACCAGCTCCCCATCACGATGTTCGGGGTGTAGCCGATGAACCCGGCGTCCCGGTATTTGTTGGTGGTTCCGGTCTTGCCCGCGATCGGACGATCGAACGACCGTCCGATCGCCTGACCGGTTCCCTCGTTCACGACCCGCTGCAGCAGCGACGTCACCAGGAAGGCGACCTGCGGGGAGATCACCTCCCGACGATGGGCGAAGTTGCGCTCGAGGAGGTTGTCCTCCCGGTCGAGGACCTCCCGGATGTAGACGGATTTCGTCCGGACACCCCCGTTCGCGAACACGCTGTAGACGTCGGTGAGTTCGGCCAGGCTCACCCCCTTCCGGAGTCCTCCTAAGGCCAGGGAGAGGTGGGGCATCAGCTCCGACCGGATGCCCAGCTTCCGGGCGTATGAGATGACCTTCTCCGGGCCGATCTCCTTCATCAGGTCCACCGTGGCGACGTTCATGCTGTGCACGAGGGCGTTGCGCAGCGTCACCCGTCCGTGGTACTTCTTGGAGTAGTTTCGGGGGACCCACTCGCCCTGCGGCGTGTTGAAGACGAGGGGACGATCCTGGAGTCTGCTGGCCAGGGTGAAGTCCTCGGTCAGGGCCGCCGTGTAGAGGATCGGCTTGAACGCGGAACCAGGCTGTCGGTGGGCCTGTACGGCGCGGTTGTACTGGTTGTCCACGTTCCAGTCGTGTCCGCCGATCATGGCCAGGATCTTCCCGGTCCGGGGGTCCTTGACCTGGACGGCCCCCTGTACGAGGTCGGAACGGGGCTGACGGGGAATCGTGGAGGCGGTGTCGGCCAGGTTGCCCATTTCGATGTTGCGCTCCAGGAGGTAATCGTTGAGTTTTTGCTGAAGCCGCCGCTGTAGCTTCAGGTCCACGGTGGTCTTCACCGTGAGCCCACCCTGGTAGACCACCTCGCTGCCGTATTTGTCGAGCAGCCGTTTTCGGACGTGTTCGACGAACCAGGGGGCCTCCCGGATCCGGTCCTGCTGGCGTTCGGCCTTGCGGTGCAGCTCCTTGCTGTAATCCCGCCAGAAGGAGAGGAACTGACGCCGGGCCCGTTCCCCCTCGAGGTAACCCGCCTCGACCATGGACTTCAGGACCAGCCAGTGGCGCTGACGGGCCTCCTCGGGGTTGTTGATCGGGGAGTAGTAGCTGGGAGCCTTGGGGAGGGCGGCGAGCAGCGCGGCTTCGGCCACGGTCAGATCCCGGGCGGATTTCCCGAAGTAGATCCGGGCGGCCGTCTCCACCCCGTAGGCCCCCTCACCGAAGTAGATCTTGTTGAAGTAGCGTTCCAGGATCTGTTTTTTCGTGTAATGGCGTTCGATTCTTAGCGCCAGCAGGGCCTCCTTGACCTTCCGCAGCAGGGTCTGTTCGGGCTTGAGGAAGAGCACCTTCGCCAGCTGCTGGGTGATGGTGCTTCCCCCCTCCACGATTCGTCCCGCGAGGAAGTTTCGGATCGCCGCCCGCGCGATTCCCCGGAAGTCCAGTCCCTGGTGCTGGAAGAATCGGTTGTCCTCGATGGCGATCACGGCCTGGATCATAGAGGGGGGGATCGACTCGACGTCGATGAGCTCCCGACGCTGCTCGTAGAAGGAGCCGATGAGTTTCCCGCGCCGGCTGTAGACCTTCGTGGGGAGGTGCCACTCGGCGGAGTTGTAGTCCTCCAGGGGGGCCAGGGAGGGCAAATCGTCCTCGAGGGCCAGCAGGATCCCCCCCCCGGCGCCCACGAGCACACAGAAAAGCAAAAAAGCGGCCACGGAGAGGGCGAAGAAACTGCGCCGAAGCCATCGAACCAGGTCCGAATCCCGGGGACGAGGGCTGCGGTTCAGCTGTTCGTCCATGGTGAATACCCGCGGAGGGAAGCCGCCCGTAGAGGATTGAGCCGCCGTGGTGCTTCCCGCTAGGATACTCCGCCTGCACGGCCTTTCACAGGGACACCCATGAGGGTTCGTCGGGGCCCCTTCCCTCATCATCGACGGGTCAAACGGGGGACATGAGACACCTCCCCGTCGGTGACAGGGTGGGACTCCGGGGCTACAATAAGGCCGTTCGACCCCGAGACACCGAAGGTGTTTTAGCGCCGCCGGGAGGGTTCAAACATGCTACGTCGAGGGTTTTGCCTGCTGCTGGCCGCGGGGCTGCTGGCCGGCTGCGCGGTGCTTCAGTCCCCGCTGGAGAACCCCGAGGTCGTCGAGGCCCGTCGTTCCGCCGTAGACGCCCTCGATCGGGCCCGGGAGCACGGGGCACCCGATCACCGTCCGGAACGCTACGAGCGGGCACGGACCCGGTTTGCCGACCTCTCCGACACGGAACAGCCAAGGGGGATCGAGGAGCTGGTCCGGGGCTTCAACCGGGTGGAAATCCTGGCCCACGAGGCCTCGCTCGGCACGCTCGAGGACCGCGTGGATGAGCTTCGTTCCACCATGAGCCGGGACCTCCAGGAGGCCCGGAGCACCGTCGAGGAGCTTCGGGGTTCCCTGGCCCGCCTCCGGTCCCAGCACGACACCGCCCAGCGGCGTCTGGCCCGGGCCAGACAGGAGCTGAACCGGAAGTCTCAGAAC
>CAZEBV010000072.1:2674-11100 GCA_964510695.1 uncultured bacterium | reverse complement strand
GATCCGCCTCGTCGAGCACCATCACCTCGACCTCGCTCAGGTCCACCGAGCGGCGTCCGATATGGTCCCGGAGCCGCCCCGGACAGGCCACGAGGACGTCCACGCCTTCCTCGAGGCGTTCCATCTCGTTCCAGATGTCCGTCCCCCCGTAGACGCTGTCGATCACGAGGTCCAGCTCGGAGGCCAGCGTGCGGGTCTCCTCGGTAATCTGATCGGCCAGCTCGTGGGTCGGCGCCAGGACGAGGGCCCGGGGGTTCTCGGCGGCCGTACCGCGGAGCTTCTCGAGGATCGGGAGCATGAAGGCGGCAGTCTTCCCGGTCCCCGTGGGCGCGATCCCCACCACGTCGCTGCCCTCGAGCATGGGTGGAATGGCCTTCACCTGGATCGGCCGGGGCGCCTCGTAGCCGGCCGACCGGATCCCCCGCATGACGGGGTCGGAGAACCCCATCTCCTCGAAGCTCAGCTCGGGGGCCGACTCGGATTCGGGTTGTTCGGGCTCGTCGGGCTCGGCGTCCTCCGTGCTCGGCGCGTCCGCGGTCCGGGGGGGCCTCGCCTCCGGCTCCTCCCGGTCCCCGGTCGACGACGGGGCATCGGAGGAACTCGGCGCCGGGGCCGCGCCGTTGGTCGGGGTCACCTGAACCGCCTGAGGACCCCGGTCGGTCTCCTCGACGTCGAACCTGACTTCCTCCCCCTCGTCCAGGGTCTTGTAGCCGTCCACCTCGATGTCGGAGTAATGGACGAAGATCTCCTCGTCCCCGGCCTCGATGAAGCCGAACCCCTTCTCATCGTCGAACCACTTCACGGTACCCGCCTGCATGGTCCTGTCACCTCTTCCGTAGAAATCGTCCACGATCGCGCACACGAAGGGCCGCCCCGCGGCCCGCAGGGCGCCGGCAATCGGGCAAAAACCGGGTGTGACGGAAGCACCCAAGTAGGAGCGAAGGGACTTCCCGCGTGTCCGCGCAGCGTTCATTTCGTAGAAGACGACCCCTCAATGGTAGCAGAACCCACCCTGGTCTTCGAGAGAACCATCCCCGCCCGGGAACGGGACGGGGGCTGACTCAGGCATCCTCCCCGGCCTCGTACACCCTCAAGACGTGATCATCCCCCCGACGCATGCGCCCGAGGATCTCCTCGATGCCGCCCGGCCGGAGCCGGGTCGTCGTGTGGGGGCTCCCGGTGTGGTTCCACCACAGTTCGTAGTGGGTGTCGTCCTCGAACACCAGGTAAAGCTGGTTCTGGGGAGGGTCCTCGCCCCGGAACCGCAGGACCACGGCCCGGATCGTCCTCCCCGGCAGATCCTCGAGCTGGGACGGCTGAAAGGCCATCGACCTCACCCCGGGTGAGAAGATGGAACCTCGATCGAAACGGAGTGGATCCCGGGGCGGGAAGGGTGGAGCCTGGAACCGACCGGACGAGACAGAGGCGGCTGCACACGTCTCCCTCCCGGGAAAAATGCACGAGCCTCCTCCGTCCTGAGTTGTCCTCACGTGGAATAGGATAGCAATCTTAAAGTATTCAATGCAGGTGACAAGGGCCCTCCCCGTCATCCACCGTTCGGGGGAGAATCGACCTCCGGCTCCCCGGAGGTCGACGCCAGGTCGGGCCGGCAGACCCTCCGGTAGCGGCATTCCCGGCAGATCGACAGGTTGTCGATGCGGGGGAAGTCCGCGGGGTCCGCGGTGTTGTTATCCGGATCCTCGAGGCGCTCTTGCATGGTCCTCACGTCGTCGAGGATGCGTTCGCGGGCCTCCAGGCGCCGCTGGGGGGTGAAGCGACGATCGAACCGTTCCCCGCCGGGCAGGTGGATGACCGAGAGGTCGATTCGTTCCTCGTTTACGCCCCACGCCTCGTGCGCGTAGCAGCCGTACACGTCCATCTGGAGCGGATCGGGTTCCCGGGGCTGTCCGGTCTTCCAGTCCACGATCGCCAGGCGATCCTCTTCGGTCTCGTAAGCAAGATCCAGCTTCACCCACACGTCCGTGTCCTCGATTCGAAAACGGTCGGGCGGCGAAAGATCCAGGGGTGAATTCACGAAGCTGCCGGGGTCGGCGGGGAGGTTGTTCCACTGGTTCTTCGGGTTCGAAAGATCCCCCTCCAGGGCCCGGCAGCGCCGGACGGCGATCCCCTCCAGCTCACCGCGGATCGGCAAATCGAAGAACGCGTCCACGCACGCCCGGGCCGTCCGGCTGGTGTTCTTCCACTCCGCCTCGGGCACCCCCCGCTCGTACTCGTGCTCGAGCAGGCCCAGCGTGCGCTTGGGATCCTGACGGTATTCCCCCTCCCGGGAGGAACGATACTGCCGTCTCATTCGCTGAAGGAGGGCTTCACGGAGGGTATCCGCGTCGATGGGCTGATCCGTGAGGAGGGATTTGACCGCGCAGGCCACGGCCTCGTGGACGAGGTTTCCCCGCCACGTGTGCCGGGTGTGAAGCTTCTTGAGCAGATACAGGTCACGCGTTTCCGCGGGGGCGTCCCGTTTCCATCCTCCCCAGGAGCCGTAGTGACGGTAGTAGTACTTCCGGAGGCACCGGGAGAAGACCTGGCTTCGGCTGACCGACCAGGAGAAATCGTTCGTGAACGAGTCACCCACGGGACGAATCCCCGGGAACGAAGCGGGGTCCCGGGGCGAAACTCATCCGGGGGAACCCTCCCGGGGCTTCCCCCCGCAATACACCCGGATCAGGATCCGGTGTCCCCGCCGGCACCGGGCACCTTCATCTTCTCCTCGGGCAGCGAGGGTGGAAACAGGACGATCTCCACGCGGCGGTTCAGGCGCTGGTTCTCCTCGGTGTCGTTGGGAGCCACCGGGTGGTATTCGCCGTAGCCGGCGGCGATCAGTCGCCCGGGACGGATGTCCGATTTTCCGCTCAGGTACTCCACCACGCTGGCGGCCCGGCTGGAGGACAGCTCCCAGTTGGAGGAAAACCGACCGCCGCGGATCGGAATCGTGTCGGTGTGACCCTGCACCATGACGGTGCGATCCGGGTGCTCCTCCAGCACGTCGGCCAGCTTGTCCAGCGCCGTCCGTGCCTCGGATTGAAGGGCCGCTTCACCCCGTTCAAAGAGGATCTTCTCCGGCAGGGAGAGAACCACGTACTGGCCCTCACGCCGGCTGGTCGTTTCCTTGATGTCGGACAGCTGGTCCTGCAGCTTTTCGTTCTCCTTCCGCAGCCGCTGAAGACGCTTGCGTTCCTTCTGCTCCTTCTCGAGTTTGGACTCGAGCCGGGCGTTTTCGCTGCGCAGGGACTCCACGGAGTTCTCAAGCTCCTGGATGGTCTGCTGCTGCTCGTCGATGCGGTCCTGCGAGGCACAGCCCATCAGGGCCAGAAGCATCACCATCACGCTCGAAACCGCTGCCATCCGTTTCATCCGAACGACCTCCCGAGGAACGACTGATTTGACGTGGCCCCCACTGTAACGAGCCTGTCCCCCGTCAACAAGGGAACCGCGGCCGGCTCGACGGCCCCCGGCGGCTCCGTCGGGAGACCGGGGCAAAAGCCGGCATCGAGGTTCCAAACGAGCACCTCGTCACGACCCGCCGACGATCGGGTTCAGGGCATGGAAACGGAGCTTCATCCCCGTTAGGCTAGGGGACGATGTGTGGATCCCGACCGGGAGGTCGACTCCTCGTGGCACCGGACCGATGTTCTCATCCCCACCGTTCCCGTCCGAGTTCGAGGATCCCGTCCGGGCGGCCCGCGATCCCATGACAGCATCCCGGGAGGCCATCGAGGCGGGCTACCGCGAGCATTCCTTCATCGAGGAAATCGGGGTCCTCGTCCGGGAGGGAAACCCGGTGGCCGTCATCGTACCCGACCACGAGGGGCTGCGGCAGGGGTCCGAATCGCGCGTGGAGGAAGCCCTTCGCCAGGCGGTCATGCTTCGCAACCACCAGCTGCCCCCACGACGCCAGGTGGCGGATTACGTCCTCAGTCCCTCTCCCCTTCCACGGACGCCCGAGGGCCGACTCGACCGGCAGGGGCTGAGCCGACTCTACGAGCGGCTCAAGAACGGACGCCCCCCCGAAGGGTACCCCACCCGCCCGATCTCCCCCGACGACATGAGTCCCGGGGACCGCCAGCTTCTGGAGAACCATCCCCGGCTGAGGCGGGTGTGGGAGTGGCTGGAAGAACGGTTCGCCGAGAAACCCCTCGCGCCCGACGCCCGGTTCCAGATCGACCTCGAGGTGGACTCGCTGGGCTGGGTGGACCTCGCGGTGGGGCTCGCCCGGGACCTCGACATCGAGCTGAGCGAAACGGACATCGCGGAGGTCCGCACGGTCAGGGACTTTCTTCGGGCCGTGCGGGACCGTCCGCCCCGAAACGGCCATCCCTCAGGCTCCCCCCTCGAGGAACCCGAGTCGGTGCTGACCCCCGATCAGCGGCGGTGGCTCGAGTTACCCTCGTGGCCCATCCGGGCGGTGGCCCGTTTTATGTTCGAGGCGAACCGACTGGCCATGAAAACCGTTTTCTCGCTGGAGGTTCACGGCCGGGAGAGGCTTCCCGAGGAACCGTTCGTGCTCACCCCCAACCACTGCAGCTACCTGGACCCGCTGGCGGTCTTCGCGCTGATTCCCTACGGTGTGCAGATGCGGACGCACTGGATCGCCTGGCGAAAAATCGTTCGGTTAAACGCCCTTACCTACCTCGCTCATCGGGCCGGCATGGCCCTGCCCGTGGATTCGATCGAGGCTCCCATAAGCAGCCTCGCCTACGGGTCGGCCGCCCTCAAACGGGGACGCAACCTCGTCTGGTTCCCGGAGGGCCGCCGGTCCCCGAACGGACGACTGCAGCCGTTTCAGCCCGGGCTGGGGATCCTGCTGGAGCACGAGGAGACCACCGTGGTTCCGGTCCGGGTGGAGGGAACCTTCGAGGCCTGGCCGGCGGGGCAGCGTTTCCCCCGGCCGCATCCGATCTCCGTGCACGTCGGCTCGCCCGTTCCCAGCGAACGGCTGAAACGGGAGGGCAGCGGAGAGGACAACCCGGCTCGTCTCCTGAACGCCCTTCGGGCACGAATCCGGGCGGCGGGTCGATAGCCAGAACTCGTTTTCCCCCTTGCCGGTCCCTCGTGGATGGTCGATGTTAATCTGAACGGCCCACCCGAAGCCCCCGACCGGTTTCACCGCGGCACGGCCGCCGAACCCTCGATTCCCACGCAGGGAGGGAACGTTTCCATGAACGGCCTGCGTCCCCTGACGGGCCTGCTCGCCCTGATCCTCCTGCTCGGAGGATGCGCCACCTATTCGCCCCCGTCCCCGGACGGGTCACGCGCCTCCATCAGCACCCGTGAAGCCAGCCTGAACCATCCGACGCTTCCCGACCGGGCGTCGCTGTACGTGTTCAGCCAGCGCACCTTCGAGCACGACCCGCCCGCCGTGACCCTGACGCTGAACGGGGAGACCCTCGGGAGCCTCGGGGACAACCAGTATTTTCGGCTGGCCCTCGACCCCGGGACCCATCGCCTCGCGATCGGGTCCTGTCCCGACGTTTACCGGTGCGGCACGGAAACCCTGACCCTCCGGGCCGGCGAGGCCCGCCACCTCGAGGTGCGGGTCACCCGCCACTGGAGCATGTTCGCCCCGATCGCCCAGTTCTTCGAACCGGTGGGAACCATGAAATTCCGGGGGGTTTCCGGGGCCGACGACGACATGGTTCGCAACAACATCCTCGTCCACGCCCGTCGGTATTCGTTTCGACGCGAAATGATCCGCTGAGCGCCCACCCTTTTTCCCCCTTCGGACCGATGAGACACTCAGGGGGAAGCGAAGTCACCGGAACCCCGAACGGCGATCCATCACCAACACTTGCGGGGAGGAGACCGACATGGAACCCGGAGGGATCGAGGAGCTTCGACAGCGGCTGGACCGGGCCGAGGCTCGGCTTCGCCGGCTGTATTGCCTGCTGGTGGGGCTGGCCGTGGTGGGCGTGGGCGTCCTCTTTTTGATGGGGTATCGATCGGGCACCTTCGAACTCGCGGAGATCCGGACCAAATCGCTGGAGGTGCGGGACGACCTTCAGGCCAGAACCGTGCGGGCCCGCAAATTTCACCTGGTGGACGGACAGGGCAGGGTGGTCGGACGATTCGGACGGGACGATTTTACGAACGAACGTTGCCTCTCGATAACGGACGGACAAAGCGAGGCGGAAGTCTGCGTGGATTCCTTCAAAGGGGCCTGGCTGGCCCTCTCCGACACCCGGGGGGAAACCCTCCGCGAAATCCCCTGACCCGAAGGGGTCCGACCCGGGAGGGGCCGAACCCTGTAACCGGGAAGAATCCCTTCTCGTGGCTTCTCGCGAACACCGGCACGTTTCGAGTTACCCGTCCGCCCACGAGAGTCTAAAATCATTCCGTGTGTGGTTTTTGTTCCCTGACAGGCGAACGGCGCATCCCGGTTCGTGAAACCCACGAGGAGGACGCCCCATGGGAAGAATGACCCATTCGGATCCTCTTGGGAACGACTCGCATCCCTGGAGCCAGCGCCATGACCTAGGGTTTACCCGGGCCTTCTGGGACAACACCCTCGAGGTTATCACCGATCCCGTGGATTTCTTCAAGAAGGTGGACCCTCACTCGTCCATCGCCGGGGCGCTGCTATTCGGGGTCCCGGTCGGTTCCCTGGGCCACCTGATGCTTCTCCTCTGGCAGTCCCTGCTGGACGTGGGCGCAGCCGCCGGCCCGACCTTCCTGCTGAGCTCGATCGTGTTTGTTCCTCTCGTCGTCCTGATGAGCATTTTCCTGACGGCCGCCGTCCTCCACCTGGTGATCGCAGGGCTGGGATGGTCGGAGCGTCCCTTCGGGACCACGGTAAAGGTCGCCTCCTTCGCCCAGGTGGCCTCCCTGGGCCACCTGATTCCACTCTGCGGACCCCTTCTGGGCTCGGTCTGGGGGGTTATTCTCGCGGTCATCGGGGTGCGCGAACTGCACGAGCAGTCCACGGGTCGGGCGGTCGCCGTGGTGCTGACCCCGCTGTTCGTCCTCCTGGCGCTGCTGATCTGTGTGGCCGCCGGGGTGGCCGTGTTCTCGCTCTGATTGCCGGCTCCTTTTTCGCCCGGCCGGGGCGCTGCGTGCCGGGCAACCCCTTCCTTCGCAGGATCGGCCTGTGACTGTAGGATGCATCCGACCGGATCCAACCCACGAGAAAAGGACCGATCCCCATGAATCAGACGGGCGCGGGCAATGCCCGGCGGGATTCCCACGACTGGGCGCGGCGGGATCAAATCGGGTACGCGGAAGCCTTCCTGAAAACCACCTCCCAGATAATCACCGAGCCCGCCACGTTTTTCGGCCGGGTCGACCCCACCTCCCCGTTTCAGGGCAGCCTTCTTTACGGGGTGCTTATCTTCGTCGTCTCGATGCTTTTTTCCGCCTTCTGGCAGGCCGCCGTGCAGCTGATGGGACTCGGGGCCGCCCCGGAGCCGGTTGCCCAGCTGATGGGCCTCGGAGCCCTGGTGGGAATCCTCGTGCTCTCCCCGGTCTTCGCGCTCATCGGCATCTTCCTGGGGGCCGGGATCTTTCACCTGCTTCTGCTGCTGTTCGGGTGGAACGAGCACCCGTTCGGGGCGACCGTGAAAGTCGTCTCCTTTTCGGGCGTGTCCGGGCTCGCCAACGCCATCCCGGTCTGCGGGAACCTCATCGGGGCCGTCTGGGGCATCATTCTGCTCGTGGTGGGCCTTCGGGAACTTCAGGGCACGTCGACCGGACAGGCCGTGGTGGTGGTGCTGGCCCCGATCGTGCTTATTCTGCTGTGTGTCTGCCTGATCGCGGGGACGGTCGCGATGGGCGCCGCGATGTGACGGCTTTGTCGTTCCCCTCGCGCATCGCGGTCGACCTCGAGGGTCGCTTCCACCGGGATCCCCTCGTGGGCTTAAGCACGGCGGCCTGGCTGTCGGTCCCGAGCGTCCTCGTGCTCCTGCAGTTCGTCAACCCACTCGGGCTGTTCACCTGCCCGGTGAAAGCGCTGTCCGGCGTGCCCTGTCTCAGCTGCGGGACCACCCGGATGCTGGTGGCCTCGGCCGAGGGAAACCTGCTGGAGGCCTTCACCTACCAGCCGCTGGGCTTCGTGGTGCCGTTCGTTCTTTTGAGTTACCTGCCGCTGGTCCTCTGGATGGGGGACCGACTGCCCGACTCTCCGGACACCCATCACGTTCGAGTCGGAGTCCTGATCCTGGCGACGGCCGCCGTGATGAACTGGTCCTACCTGGTCGCGGCGGGCATTTGATTCCGGTTGTTCCCCCACAGAACCGTGACGCCCCTCAGACCCCTGCCGGCGTGTGAACCGGGGTGGGAATGACCCGGTGTCCCGGGTGCGGGAAGGAAGTTGCCCGGGACGCCGATCAGTGCCTTAACTGCGGTCACAACTTCGCCCGGAAGCGCGAGCGGCGGCTCCAATACCTGACCTACGGGGCCGCGGTGACCTTCGTCCT
>CAZEBV010000072.1:0-2664 GCA_964510695.1 uncultured bacterium | reverse complement strand
CCCCGAGGAGACGGCCGAACGACGGATGACCGAACTAATAACGTCCGTTCGCAAGGGTGAAATCAGCCGGGTCGAACCCCTGTTGAAGGCCGGGGCCGACCCCAACATCCGCGCCGAACGAAACCGGACGGTGCTTCATATCGCCGCCGGGACCGGCCACCCGAAAATCGTCTCCCTTCTACTGGATCACGGGGCCCGACCGAATCCCCGGGACGATCGCGGCCGCACCCCTCTCCTGGTCGCCACCACCTCGGGGGATTCACCCACCCTCCGTCGGCTGATCCAGGGGGGAGCTTCCGTGGATCAACCCGATGACCGGGGCTACACGCCGCTCATGGCGGCCGTTCGACACGAAAACCCCGCGGCGGCTCGCCACCTCCTGGAGGCCGGGGCCGATCCCAATCACCGAAGCGACCGGGGCGAAACCGCCCTCATGCTGGCCGCCACGCGGGGGGACCGGGACCTGATCAACCTTCTCATTCGGCGAGGCGCCCGAACCGACCTGAAGGACAAAAACGGAAACACCGCCGCCGATCTCGCCCGTGAGAACGGCTACATTATGGAGGCCCGGTCGCTGGACTGAGCCCCCGAGCGTCCGACCGAGCACGCCCGAACTAGGAGGAGGCCTCCACCAGCCGAAGTTCCCACGGGCCGTCCGACCGAACCTCGAAGTGATACCGACCCGGGGGCAGAGCCGCCGTGGACCCCTCCGATTCCTCGTTCGAAACGTCCACCGTCCGCACGGCCTCACTGTCCTGCACCACCGTAAGCCGGAACGAGCGGGTCTGTTCGGGCAGCCTCCACTTCAGCGCCCACTCCACCGGCACCTGAACCCGCTGGGTCCGCGCGTCCCCTTCTCCCCGGGTCCCGCCGAGCACCCGGGGGGCCTCGGGCTCCTCCGAGGAGGAACGGCGGGACGCTGGATCCGGTTCGGACGCCCGTGTCCTTCGCCGCCGCTCGGCCTGGCGCTGGCGGCGCTCCCGACGGCGGCGGGCCTCCCGTTCGAACACGTCCTGCGAACGATCGACCCGACGATCCTCGGACGACCGGGAGCGAGAGGGATCCCCGAAGGGGGCCGGGGGACCGGGATCGCGGGGCCGCCCTGAGCGGGGGGAACGCGCCGCGGGTTCCTCCGGGTTCACCCCGGAGACCAGCCGCGTGACGAGCCCGTATCGTCCCTCCACAAGGTAGGCCGAGAGCGTCAGGAACAGCACGAGGCCGATGCCGATCAGCCGCCCCACCGTGATCTCCCCCGTCAGAAGAAGGACCACGACCACGGTGGTCAGGATCAGAAGCACCATGGCGGTGCCCCAGAGCCACCCGTGGAACCCCTGAGTGGCTCCCAGGGTCGCACCGAGCGGCGCCTCCGTCCGGAGGAGCCCGCCCGCGAGCGGCTGCAGAATCCATCCCCCCGAAAACCATCCCGTCGCCATCCTTACCCGACTCCCCTCACGAAAAATACCCTCCCGGAAACCCGGCGGCTCCTCGAGGGTACCCTACAATAGGTGGGGAGAATCGATGGTTCGAGAAGCCCCGAAGCGAAGGAGGCCCCTATGTCCACCGATGCTCGAAAACGTTCCCTCAGCCTCCGGCTCGGGCTCGCCCTGACCGGGCTGGGCCTGATCGGGGCCCTGGTGACCGGGCCGGGAACCCGTCTCGGCTGGTGGTCTTTCCGGGTGGGTCTTTCGGGGCTGGGGGTCAGCGTGCTGAGCGGGGCCGGGGGCGGCCTGTGCCTGGCCTGGTACCTCCTCCGGGAAGCCACGGAGGGCACGAAACAGTCGGTCATGGAGGCCGCGATCGGTCTTGCGTTGGCGGCCCTTCTGGTCGGGGTTCCCGCCCGCTGGCTGCTGGCGGCCCGAAACGCCCCGATGATCCACGACATCACCACGGACACGAAGAATCCTCCGACGTTCCGGGCACTGGCCGCCGCCCGCCGGCAGGCTCCCAACCGCGTCGACCACCCGGGGGACACGGCGGCCCGACTCCAGCGAAAAGCCTACCCCGACGTTCAGCCCCTCCGGGTCGATCATCCTCCCGCGGACGTTCTGGCGGCCGCGCGTCGAGCGGCGCGGTCCCGGGGCTGGACCGTCGCCGCGACCGACACCCCGGCCGGACGTCTGGAGGCCGTGGACAGGACGTTCTGGTTCGGCTTCCACGACGACGTGGTGGTGCGGGCGGTCGAGGTCGACGGGAGCACCCGCGTGGACGTCCGGTCGGCCTCCCGGGTGGGGAAAAGCGACCTGGGAACCAACGCCCGTCGGATCCACCGTTTCCTGTCGGCCCTGGAGGTCGAACTGTCCCGGAACGTCCCGTGAAAGGAGGCATTCAGACCCCTCAGGGGTCACCCTGCGGACGGTCCCGGGCCAGCGCGGCCGCCCCCGCGGCGCCGGCCCGATCTCCCAGCTCGGACCGGCGGATCCGAAGCGACTCGGCGAACACCGGAAAACACCGCGAGGTGACAGGCTCTTTGACCCGCTCGACGAGGTCGGGAAGACCCTGGATGACGCCGCCGCCCAGAACGAGAACACACGGATGGAAGACGTTGACCATTCCCACCAGCCCCGCCGCCAGGTACCGTGCGGTCTCCTCCACCAGCTCGACGGCCATCGGGTCCCCGCGCTCGTAGCAGGTCGCCAGCTGTTCCCCCCCGAGCTCCTCGATGGA
>CAZEBV010000071.1:7107-11121 GCA_964510695.1 uncultured bacterium | reverse complement strand
TCGCTACAGCGGCGGCGGTGGTGGGATCCTGGGTTTCCTCCCGTTGACCGGGAGGCGAACGGTTTAGTCCACGGCGGTGTCCCGCTCCTCGGGGGCACCGAACCGGGTGGCTATCCGGTCGCTGATGCCGGTTGGAATGAATCGGGACGCCTTGCTGAGCAGGGCCATGGGAAGCGGGAAAGAATACCGGGGGGGACGCTCCTCGAGGGCACCACGGATTTTCCTGGCCGCGCTTTCGACCGGGACGGCAAAGGGCATCTCGTCGGGGTCCCGGTCCTCGTTCATCTCCGTGGCGACGTAGCCCGGATGGATCGTGGTCACGTCGATGCCGTGGGGCTTCAGTTCGACTCGAAGCGTGTCGCAGAAACGGGTGATCGCGGCTTTGGACGCACAGTAGGCCGCTTCGCCGGGAAGGCCGTGGAACGCGGCAAGGCTTGAGACCACGACGAGGTGACCCTCCCCTCGCTCGATCATGTCCGGGATCGCCGGCTTGAGCGTGGCGATGGCCCCGTGGACGTTGACGTCAAAAACGTTCCGGGTTGCGTTCAGATCGATGTCGGTCGCGTCGGTTCTCGGAGCGATGCCGGCGTTGGCCACCACGGTTTCCGGTGGTCCCAGTGAGCGGGATATTTGATCCACGGCCCCGGCGACTGCCTCGTCGTCGGTGACGTCCAGGGGAACGACACGCGCTTTCCCGCCCGACGCCTCGACTTCCTCGGCGACCGCCTCGAGCCGGGATTCCCGACGGGCCGCCAGCGCGAGGTGGGCCCCTGCCCGACCCAGTTCGAGGGCGAGCGCCCGACCGATGCCCGAGGACGCTCCGGTGATAAACACCACTCGCCCGAGCCATTCGTCGTCCATGGTCAATCCGTCTCCCTTCGGGTCATCGTGATCTCCGCACGGCCCACTTCCTCACGGCCGGACGCCCGAGGCGTCCGAACGGAGGGGGCCTGGACCGTCGGCCGACCGCTGACCGGGGCTCCGGCCCACGGTCGGACCCGGCGGGTTTGACGGTCCGGGGTCGCCGGCGGAACCAGGCGGGGAACGATCGGAACGGGTACGGAATCAGTCCCCGTTCACGGAGAACGTGGCCGGGGCCCGAAAGCCGGCCTGGAACAGCTCGGCGATCAGCCCCCAGAGCCGGAAAAACAGGTGGTAGCTTCCCTCGCGAACCATCAGGTCCCGATACATGATGTGCTGCTCGATGGTGCGTTCACCCTTCAGGGCCCTGTGCCACTGCCGTTGGGTCCCCCCGAAGACGAAGAGGCAGTCCTCACGCGCCGGATCCTCCGGACCGCCCAGGTGGGTCTCCTCGATGTCGCCCCCCTCGACGGTAAAAAAGGCATATTGGTCCGGGCCCGACTCGTCCTCGTCGGCCTGGAGAACAAGCGCAAACGTTCCGGTGGCACTGCCGGCAAGTTCGTCCATGTAGTCCCAGTAGTCGTCGCGGGCGTCGGCCAGTTCGTCGTCCACGCGCTCCGGCAGAGGGATTTCGGTGGTTCTCGAGACGAAATCCTCCAGCCAGGCCTCACTGAAAAACGGGTTGGTCACGGTGTGGTCATCCTCCCGGGCGGGGTTAACGACGCAGCGGTCGCGGGATCAGCCGCCGGCTGATCCGGGTTCCATCTGTTCGACCATTTCCTCGAGTTCATCGGTCAGTTCGATTCCCACCAGGTCGACGGCACGCAGGAGCTGTTCACGCTGGTTCTCCTGAGCCGCCTCGCGGGTGGTGCCGATCTGTTCGAAGGGGAGCGGGTTGGACGCCCCCATGGGAAGAAAGCTGAGGATGGTCTTGAGGGTCTTGTGAATGTTGTTGACGAGCTGGGGGTCGTCCTGAAGAAGTTCCTTGAGGACGTTGGTGCCGAAGCGGACGTGACGGGCTTCGTCCCGGCACGTGGCCAGAAACCCTTTGTAGAAGCCCGGAAGGCGGTCCATTTTCCGACAGAACTCCAGGGTCAGCTGCATCGTGTTGAGGGCCGCCACGCCTTCGACGAACATCTGATAGCAGGTCAGAAACTCCGTCAGTCGTTCGGGATCGTGGGGTTTCCGTTTGAGACGGTCGGCCAGGTGGGCCTCCAGGCCGAACAGCGGGGCGAAGGCCGGCGTCGTATGTTTGAAGGTCTCATCCAGGGTCGCCTGGATGCTGTCCGACTCGATCCCGGTTCCCTCGATGTAAAAGCGGTCGTAGAAGACCGTGTGCCGGGCCTCGTCCTCGATCTGACTGGCCATGAAGACCTTCTGGTCCTCACGGGGGAGGGCGGTCATCAGGGGTTCGAGGTCAACCTCGACCTGGCGTTCACCGTGGTGGAAGCCGGTGGAGACCCGCATGAAGGCGGCCTTCTGTCCCTCGGTCAGGTGGTTCTCCCAGTCCTCGAGGTCCTCGGAAAAATCGAGGTCGTAGACGTCCCAGCGCTGACGGAGGTACTTACGGTAAAGGTCGATGGCGTAGTCGGAGGGGACCTCGATGCCCTCGTGGATGTACTCGAAGACGTCCCGGAACTCGTAGTCGCTGAGCCGATCGATGTCGCTCTGATCAATCTCCCGGAAGTCCTCCTCGGAAACGTCACGATCGTGTGCGAACGGACTGTGCTCCGTGTCCTCCTCACGGTTGACCGCCACCATCATCAACCCCTCTGACGTCGATATGAACGTGAGTGGTCTATCGTGATACCTGGCCGATTTCCCCTCGAACTCGATAAAAACGGCGTTATAGAGGTATCACTATAGCATTGCTCCCGGGTTGCGGCCAGCGGACGACGGGACGCGTTTCATCCGTCCGGTGTCCCGTCGGGTGAGGTGAGTCGCTTGAGCCATTCCCGGGGTTCCCGGCGGTTCGGGCGAATCTCGGCGGCACGCTGGAAGTGATGGCGGGCGCGGACCCTCTTCCCCATCCGGTAGTAGGCGACCCCGGCGTAGAAATGGGAAAAATAATCCTCCTCGTCGACGTCGAGGGCCTTTCGGTAGGCTTCCACGGCGGAACGAAAATTCCCGCGGCGGAAGTACAGGCTCCCGATGTTGGAGAGAATTTCAACGTTTTGGGGATCCTGCCGGGCGGCTCGCCTGAAAAGGGAGAGAGCATGTTCGGTGTCCCCCTGTTCGAAAGCCCTGTAAGCTCGGTGGGCCAGTTCCCTGGCCCGTTCGGGGCTGCGCACGTCCTCCGGGGGGATCCGGGCGGCGGTGCCGTCCGCCTCGATTTGGACAAAGCCGGGGGAGTCGGCACGTGTCCGGCGTTCGCCGGGCTGCACAAGGGGTTCACGGGAGGTCTCCTCGGAGGGAGTGACCGTGGTATCTCCGGCCGGTGTCTCACCTCCACCACCCCACCAGGGGACCGCGCAGCCCCCGAGCGACAACAGGCCCACCAGCAGCACGAAGACCGTACTTCCCCGGACGAGCATCTCGACCGTCCCTCCTCGTGAACGATGCTTTAATCGACTGAACCCATGAGACTATCCTCCACACCGGGGTCGATGAACCCCGGCGAAGAGCGGGGATGACCGGTCAAAGCGCTGCTGGATCGCCGTGCGGCCCGGTCCCCGGCTCAAAGGGTGCCTTCCAGGAAACCAACCAGGAAGCCGGTGTCCGAGTCGGGGAAGTCCGCCCTCAGGGCGGACAGGCCTCCGCCGGCCACGGGGACCTCAACGCGCGTTTCCAGGTGACCGTTCTCCCGGCGGGGTCCCCCCCGGCAAAACCGACCCGATCGGGGATCACACCGGAGGACGATCCATCAGGAGGTTCCGACCCCCTCGGTGGCGAGCGGCTCGAGCACTCCCGTGGAATCCGAGCCGTGGTCGACGATGGTGTGATCCGGATCGATCGACCAGAACCGCCCCTCGGTTTCACGGTCCCGGAGATGGTGAACCATGGGAGGATGGGAGGTCAAAAGGAACAATTGATGGGTGGAGGCAAGCTCCTGGAGCACACGGGTCAGCCGCTGGAGGTGCCGCGGGTCGAAGTTGGCGGCGGAATCGTCCAGGATGACCGGTAGAGGAGGCTCGATGGTTCGTACTCGAGCCA
>CAZEBV010000071.1:3576-7097 GCA_964510695.1 uncultured bacterium | reverse complement strand
GTTCCCGGGTGCCCCGGCTGAGTCGGGAGGCCGACCGGATGGTCCCCTCGGGCAGCCGTGCGTGGAAGGCCACGGCTCCATCGTGCTGCCGCAGTTCGATCCCGGTGTAGTCTCCCCCGGTGATCCCTTCGAAGATGTCGCTGGCGTTCTCGAGAAGGGGGCCGTGAAGCGATTCGACCAATCGACCGTGAAGCCGCTCCATGACCGTCTCGGCCAGGCGAAGCCGGGCATAGCGATCCGCAACCGCGCGCAGGCCCCGGCGGCCCTCCTGAACCTCCAGGCGAGCCTCCTCCAGCAGTTCCTCCGGGGAGAGGGCGTGGAGTTTCCGTTCGATTCGGCGTCGCTCCCGTCGGGTTTCTTCCATCCGCTCAATGGATCGCTCCACCTCGTCGTCGAGCTCCTCGAGGGATTCCTGAACGTCCTGTGCGGAGGTGAATTCCGACCAGCGGGAGGCAAAGGCCCCGAGCGTCCAGGGGTCGGTGTCCGATTCCGCCCGGAACGGTTCGAAGAGTTCGCGGACGGCGGGGCTGTCCAGGGATCCGGTCAGGTACTGTCGGACGGACTGAAGTTCCCGCCGGGTTTCCTGCAGCTCCTGGAACCGTTCCCCTCGTTCCTGGAACGCGAGGAGTTCCTCCTCCAGGCGCTTATCGTTCTCGAGGAGGGTGTCGTCGTCCACGTCGTCCCGTTCCCGCCGCAGGAGGTCGACGATCTCCGCGGCCGTCTCGTCGCCCCGGCGGGCCACCTCGTGCAGCTGTCGGGCGAGTTCGAGGTGACGCACGGCGTCCCGAAGCGGACCCAGGATCCGATCCGCCTCCTCCAGGGGATCCTCGGACGAGGCACTGCTCAGTCCCAGCGTCCGGGCCAGTTCGATGAGTTCCGTGAGGTTTTCCGTGAGGTTCTCCTCCTGCCGCCGAAGCTTCTCCCGACGCGGTCGAAGCTGGACCCAGCGGCGTTTCAGGTGCTGTAACTCGCTGTAGGTCTCCCGGAGGTATTCCGGGTCGGTGTCAGGCAATTCGAATTCCTCCCTAACCTCCTCCAGTTGACGACGGGCCTCGTCCCGCTCCTCCTTAAGCCGGTCTTTTTTCTGACGCAGCTCGTTGCGTTCGTTTCGAAGGCGCCTCACCTTCGGTGTCAGCCCGGACTGGGCGCTGGTGATCTTCCAGGCCTCCCAGGCTTTGCGGCCGGAGTAAACCCCGAAACCCAGGGAGGCCAGCGCCACGACCGCGCTGCCCCACTGGACGATCGGGGAACCCGTCGTGAAACCGATGACGGCCGCGAGCACCAGGAAGAACAGGGATCCGCCGAGCTGTCCTCCCCAGATGATCAGGTCCGAGCGGTCGATCGTGTCGGTCCGGGTCTTGAGTTCGTCCAGTTCGTATCCGATTCCGCTCAGCCGGTCCTGAAGTTCCTCGTAGCGGCGCTGCGCCTTTCTGAACTCCCGCGTGACCCGTTCGACCTTGTCGCGTGATCCCGGGCTGGTCCTAACCAGTTCCAGTTTCTTGGGGGTTTCGGCGAAGTCCTCGTCGATTTCGGCGGCCTGCTGCTGGAACTCATCGTACTCCTGCTGGAACTCCTCACGTCGATCGAGGAAGTCGGCCACCTTTTCCTCCAGTCCGGAGAGGGTCAGTCGATGACGTTCGAGTTCCTCCTCATGGTTCATCAGTGCGCGGCGATAGTCCCGGCCCTGTTTCTCGCGGGTTTTCGCCTTCCATTCCTTGAGTCGATCCTGAAACTGCTCCCGGGCCTCCACGTAACGTTCGTACAGCCTCTTCGCGCGGCGATATCCGTCGGAGGGGTATTGTTCGATCAGTTGACGGTTCTCGTCCCGTTCGAGCACGTCACGGAGGGTCCGGTAGTTCTCGAAGTCATCGTACAGGTCCCGAACGACCCGAAGCCGTTCCCGCTGCTGTCGCCTCTCGTCCAGTTCCTCCTCGGCTTCCGCCAGCCTCCTTTCGGCCCCGGAAAGACGTTCACGCAGCTCCTGGTAGTTCTCGAGCTCGTCGACGGCCTCCCGGCGCTTCTGCTCCCCCCGATCGATGGTTTCCACGTGGGATCGAAATTCTCCCAGTCGGTCACCGGACTCCCCCCCCACTCGTTCGGCCCGCTGGCTGAACGCTCGTACGAGCTGCGGCATACCCACGGCCTCGGACCAGCCCGCCCCGAGCAGGGCCGCCCGGACGGCCTCTCCGTCCCCCCCCTCGTCGGAAGCCTCACTGGCCGGTCGGAGTACGTCGAGTCCGAGGGTGAAGACCTGACGGTAGCGGAAGGCGCTTAACCCCCCGTACAGGTCCGAAGCAGATCGCCGTGGGGCATCGTTCTTCGTGCTGACCGAAGCGGGCTCCCCCGTACGGTGATGAATGCCGTAGGTGTGATCCCCCTGAACGACCTCCGCGTCGAGGTGCCCCTGGCGTCCATCGGAGGGCCCCATAAGGTATCCGTCGGAAGGATACTGGTAGCCGAGGTAGCGGAGCAGTTTCATGAAGGTCGTTTTGCCGCTTCGCTGGGGGCCGGCCAGCACGTTCAGGCCGGGCTCGAGGTCCTCAAGGACCTGATCGGTAAAGCATCCGAACCGCCCGATCTCCAGGTGCTTAATCCACATCGTCCTCACGCTCCTCGAGCACGTGATCCACGACGAGGGCACCGGCCTCGTCCAGGAGATCCTCGAATTGGTCCTCCGTGAGAGGCAGATGATCCGGGGCGAGGGATTCCGGTTCGCCGTCGATGTTCCAGGTGTCCCCGCAAACCCGCTTCAGTTCCGCGTGCAAACTCGTATCCTCACGCAGTTCCTCCAGAAGATCGTCCAGAACCTGGAGGACCTCATCGTCCTCCCCGGCCGGAGAAAGCTCACGCCCGGTTCGAAGATGAACGGACTCCGCCATCAGAAAGGGGTCCTGGTCCTCGAAGACGTCGTTGATCCCCCGGGCCAGAAAACGGTCGACGTTCTCCTGTTCCTTGAGTGCCGTGTGGAGCGAACTTCTGCCCCGCACGGTCCAGCGGACCAGAACGCCCCGCAGCGGATCCTCGGCCGTGTCCGGCACGGTGAAGTCGGACTCCGCTGCCCGCATCGTGCGTTCGGATGGGCTTCGTTCACGGACCAGCCGGGCCCGTTCGATCAGGGCATCCCGCAGCCCGTCCGCGGATTCAGGCGGGGAGTCGAGTTCCTCGAGGTCGATCGTTTCCCGGGTCCAGACCACGTCGGCGGTCGGCAGGAATTCGATCGAGGTCGCCCCGGCGTCCGCGTCGGCGGACACCAGAAGGCATCCTCCCTGCCCGGGCTCGTAAATCCCGGATCCCTGAGGGGTACCCGGGGCGGCCACCGTCGGGGATCCCTGGGCCACCCGGGGGTCGTGACCGTGACCGATCCCCCAGTAGTTCACGCCCGGGGCCGAGGCTTCGCGAAGGGTCTGAACCGTGTCGGAGAAATTCCCGAACCCGAGCTCGGGCGAAAGGTGCAGGACGGCCAGGTTGAAAACCGAAGAGTCGGGGGGGGAAAAATCCTCGAGTGAGGGACGACGGGGCGA
>CAZEBV010000071.1:0-3566 GCA_964510695.1 uncultured bacterium | reverse complement strand
GACCAGCCGAGGACCCGGGCGCAGGGTTCCCCCTCCCGCCGCACGGTCGCCGCCTCGATTTCGCCGGTCGGAAACACCGTCGCCCCGTCGGGAAGGCAGCCCCTCCCCTCGGAAGCGGAAGGATCGGTGTTCCCCCGGGTCACCAGGACATCGATCTCGTTCCGGAGCAGACGTTCGAGCTGCTCACGGACAAACTCGCCCCCTTCGACCGAGCGCCATCGACGTTCGTAGAGGTCCCCCGTCCACAGCACGAAATCCACCCCCCTGTTCAGCGCCAGCTGGACGATCCGCCGGAGGCTCCTTTTCCGGGCGTCGTTCAACCAGCGGCGTCCCCGGGATGACACGAGCACGGGGCACTCGAGGGGGGCACCGTAGTGGAGGTCGCTCGCGTGGAGGAAGGTAACCGGATCACTCATCGGAATGGTCCGGCGGTGGGGGGGCGTCTCGAGAAAGCCGGGATGTCGTCGAACCGGAGGGAGGCTCCCTCACGAGGGGAAGCCCCGCCGGAGGGAGGCGTCGAACGGATGGGACGGGTCGTCATCGCGGCTTTCTCCGAACGAATCAAGGTGTCAGGGACCGTGTTCGCCGCCCTGGTAAGCGGCCCTTAAAGGGTAAACCACTGTGACGATCACGCCCAGGGGCGTCGCCTGACTACAGCCAGGTACCCGCCAGGAAGGACGCCACGTAGACGACACCCACCATGAGATGAAGCCGAGCCGTACCGAACCGGAGCTGCCTCAAGGACGGGTTGGAAGGGTTTTTGGCGACTCGAACCCTCCGCAGGTTTCGCCAGGCCACGGGCAGGGTCACAAACGTCAGCAGCGTCCAGACGGGGATTCCACCGAGAAAGACCATCAGGCCCACCATACCGTAGCCCGCGAGCAGGAGGGCTTCGTAGTAGATCTTCGACCCCCTGAAACCCAGCAGCATGGCGAGGGTGGTGACCCCGGCACGACGGTCGAGGTGCAGGTCGTTCAGGTTGTTGCCGTGGAGAATCAGCGCCACGAAGAAACCAATCGGCAGGGCCGCCATGACGAGGAGGCCGTCCCATTCTCCCGACACCGCAATTGACGAGCCGACAACCATGAGGGGCCCCAGAAGCAGGAAAACGCATAGATCTCCCAGCCCGGTGTACTTGTACCCGAAGTGCCGCTGAGAATACCCCAGGGCACCGATGAGCCCCAGGGCGGATACCACGAGGAGGTCGAGTCCCCGCCTTAGAACGAGGGGCAGCCCGAGCAGGGTTCCCAGCAAAAACAGCAGAACCGCGACCCGAAAGACCTGTCGGGGGGAGAGCCAGCCCCGCTGAATGACCCCTGAACCTCCATCTCCCCCGTAGAGGTCCACGCCCCGCCAGTGATCCGACACGTCGTTGTGCAGGTTTGCCCCGAGGTGCATGCAGATGGCCGACCCGGCAGCCAGCAGGGCTGCGGGAGGATCGAAAGCCCATCCTCTCCAGAGGGCGTACGCGAACCCGAGCAGGACCGGAATCAGACTGGCCGAAAGAAGCTCCGGCCGGACGGCCCTGACCCAGGCCCATCCGGTTCCGGGACCCCGGAGGGGGGTTGCCTCCCATCCCTCCTCCGACCGGCGGTGAGTCACCCGGAAGCGAAGCAGCTGGTGGTCCGGGGTCGGATCCCCGTCGAGAACGGAGGTGGACCGCTCGTACTGGGAGGGTCCTACGTCCACGATCTGCAGGGTCCCCTTCAGGAGCGGCTTCCCGGCCGGCTCGCGAAGGGTCACCCGGTTTTCGCGCCGAAACACGTCGAGGCAATCGGCGTCGGGGTCCACGAGAAAATGAAGGTGATGCTCCCCGGTGGAAAACACGGGCAGCGTCACCTGGAAGGAGGTACCCCGGGGACTCAGTTCCACCGGGGTTCCCCGTTCGATTTCCCGACCGGCCGTTTTGACGTCCACCTCAGGTGGAACGCTCCGAAATGTAGTGACAGATGTCCTCGAGAGCCTGACGGTAGTCGTTATCCGGAGTGGACTCCAGGGAGGCCAGCGCGAGGCTGGCGAACTCCCGGGCTCGTTCCCGGGCGCGCTCGAGTGCCCGGGTTTCCCGCATCACATCCACGATCGACCCTTCGTCCAACTCGCTGTCGTCGGGCCGGGAAAGAAATTCGTCAAGTCGATCACCGAGGGAGGGTGATTCCTCGATGGCGTAAATCATCGGGAGGCTGATGGTCCCCCCCTTCACGTCCGCGAGGGGCGTCTTGCCGGTTTCCTCGGACTCGAAATCGAGAACGTCGTCCGCGATCTGGAAGGCCACGCCGAGGCCCTCCGCGAAACGGGCGTACCGGTTGGCGAGCTCCTCGTGACCCTCGGGGAGGAACGATCCGCACCAGGCGGCGTAGGAAAACAGTGAGGACGTTTTCTTCCGGGCGACCTGGAGGTATTGTTCCTCGCCGAGCTCGGTGGAACCCTCGTACTCCCGCTGGAGGAACTCGCCCTCGACGAGGCTGCACATCGTGGCGGCAAGGTGACGGGCCGGCTTCCGGCGGGGCAGCTTCAGGACGTCGTCCATCACGCGGGCCACGAGGAAATCACCACCGAGAACGGAAAGGGTGTTTCCGAAGCGGCGGTTGGCCGCTGGTTCACCCCGTCTGGTCTCCCCCTGATCGATAACGTCGTCGTGCAGAAGGGTTGCCGTGTGGATAAGTTCGGTGGCCGCGGCGTACGGTTTTGCCTCGTCGAACGATTCCCCGCCGCCGGCACCGTAGCAGAGGAACAGCAGGATGGGACGAAGCCGCTTCCCCCCGGCCCCGACGAGGTGAGCGATCACGTCGGACGCCAGGGGAACGACGCTGGATCCCGTTCGCCGGAGAACCTCCTCGACCTCCCCCAGGGCCCGCTCGACCTCGACGACGTCTTCCTTGAGAAGATCGAGGGAGGATTGCCCCCCGGTCCGACCGGCATCGGTCAGCCACGATTTGATCGAGTTAATCATCCCGGACACCCGTGCACCTCACCGGAGGCTCTCAGGCTCGTGACGGTGATTCAGTCGGCCATCGCCGGCACGCTCCGCCAGGGCGATCGGATCCAGAAGGGTCAACTTCCGGCTGGACAGTTCAACTACGCCTTCCTCCTGGAGTTCGTTGAGGAGCTGCGTGGTCGTGGGTCGGGTGAGCCCGGTCAACTCCGCCAGGTCCCGGTGGGAGACGTTCAGGGTGGGGGTTCCTTCCGTCGTCTCGGCGTGGTGCTCGAACAGATCGTCCAGGATGTACGTGAGGCGGCCGGGGGCGTCCCGGAAGAGGAGGGTTTCCAGCTTGGTTTCGATGGCCCGACGTCGGTCCCCCATCATGCGGGTGACCTCGCAGTTCAATTCGGGATGTTCGGCCAGGAAATCGATGAACCGATCCCGGGAGACCGCGCAGGTCACGGATTTGGACACCGCCTCGGCTCGTGTCTCCCGGTTTTCCTGATCGACCAGGGAGAGCCCACCGAAAATTTCACCGGGTTCAAGAAGGGTCAGTGTGATCCGTTTCCCGTCGGGGGTGGATCGGGATATCTTGACCCGCCCGTCCTTGAGGAAACAAACGGTCCGGGACTCGTCCCCGGGAAAA
>CAZEBV010000070.1:8844-11200 GCA_964510695.1 uncultured bacterium | reverse complement strand
TGAAGCCCAACCCGCACCAGCCCTTCGTCGGCGACTCCGCCTTCGCCCACAAGGGCGGAATCCACGTCAGCGCCGTCCGCAAGAATCCACGAACCTACGAACACGTGGACCCCGAGGACGTCGGCAACGACCGCAAAGTGCTCGTCAGCGAGTTATCGGGAAAAAGCAACATCCTCCAGAAATCCGAGGAGCTCGGCCTCGACCTGGGTGAGGACGACGAGGCGGCGCGCCGCGTCGTCGAGGAGGTCAAGCGACTGGAAAACGAAGGGTTCCACTACGAGGCCGCGGAGGGGTCCTTCGAAATCCTGGTCAAGAAGCTGATCGGCGAACACACCGTCCACTTCAACCTCGTGGGGTTCCGGGTCATCACCGACCAGGAGGGGCGCGACGACAAACGCTGTGAGGCGACCATCAAGGTCGCGGTGGGCGACCGGGTCGAACATACCGCCGCCGACGGAGTCGGGCCGGTGAACGCCCTCGACAACGCCCTGCGTAAGGCGCTGAACGAGTTCTACCCGGAGCTGGACGACGTCCACCTCACGGACTTCAAGGTGCGTGTGCTGGATGAGACCGCCGGCACGGAGGCCAAGGTGCGGGTGCTGGTTGAAATGTCGGACGGGGAGGCAAGCTGGCGCACGGTGGGGGCCTCCGCGAACATCATCGAGGCGAGCTGGCAGGCCCTCACCGACGGCATCGATTACAAGCTCATGGAAACCCGCGACTGAGTGTTCCTCCCGGAGTGAGCGTTCGCATCGCGCAGCCGTGACAGGTTCGATCTCGACCGCCGATTGACCCCAGGAGGGTCCCACGCTTGGAACCACTCGACGAGTACCGACCCGAAACGTTCGAACGCAGCCTTTACCAGCGCTGGCGGGAAAAAGACGTCTTCGAGGCGGAACCGGACGCCGATCGCCCCGCGTTTTCCATGGTTATCCCGCCGCCGAACGTCACCGGGTCCCTTCACATGGGCCACGCCCTCACCAGCACCCTGCAGGACGTGCTGGCTCGCTGGAAACGCATGGAAGGCCACGAGGTGCTCTGGGTGCCGGGTACCGACCACGCGGGCATTGCCACTCAGAACGTGGTCGAACAGCAGCTGGCCGAGGAGGGAACCGACCGACACGAGCTCGGCCGGGAGGCGTTTCTGGAGCGCGTCTGGGATTGGAAGGAGGAGTCCGGGAGTGAAATTGTCCACCAGCTGCAGGAGCTGGGGGTCTCCTGCGACTGGAGCCGTGAACGATTCACCATGGACGAGGGGCTCTCGGAGGCCGTGCGGGAGGTGTTCGTTCGTCTTTACGAGGACGATCTGATCTATCAGGGGGACTACATCGTCAACTGGTGTCCCCGCTGCGAGACGGCCCTCTCCGACATCGAGGTCGAACACCAGACGGTCCAGGGACACTGGTACCACATCGATTACCCCCGGGCCGACGGGGACGGGGTCCTCCGGGTCGCCACCACGCGTCCGGAGACAATGCTGGGGGACACGGCGATCGCCTACCACCCCCGCGACGACCGCTACGAGGGCCTCGAGGGTTCCACCGTGGATCTTCCGCTGACGGATCGCCGGATTCCGGTCATCGCCGACGAGCGGGTGGATCCGGACTTCGGATCCGGCCTGGTCAAGGTTACGCCGGCCCACGACGACCTCGACTTTCGCATCGGGGAGGACCACGGGCTCGAGCGGATCAACCTGTTGAACCGGGACGGCACCTACAACGAAGCGGCCGGGGCGCCGTACGCCGGACGGGATCGGTTCGACGTGCGCGAGCGGGTCGTGGAGGACCTGCGTGAGGACGGGCTCCTGCGGGAGGTGGAGGACTACGCCCACGAGGTGGGTCACTGCTACCGGTGCGACACGCCCGTGGAACCCTACGTGTCCCGACAGTGGTTCGTGGCGATGGAACCGCTGGCCGAACCGGCGATCGAGCAGGTGCGGGGGGGCGAGGTCGAGTTCCATCCGGATCGCTGGGAGAACACGTACTTCGAGTGGATGGAGAACATCCGGGACTGGTGCATCAGCCGTCAGATCTGGTGGGGTCATCGGATCCCGGTCTGGTACGGTCCCGACGAGGAGGCGTTCGTGGCTCGCTCCGCGGAGGCCGCCCACCGTCAGGCGGCCGAACATTACGGGGAGGACGTCGAGCTGGAGCGGGAGACCGACGTGCTCGACACCTGGTTTTCCTCCGCCCTGTGGCCTTTCTCGACCCTGGGCTGGCCGGAGGAGACCCCCGAACTCGACAAATTTTATCCCACCGACGTTCTTTCCACCGCCTTCGACATCATCTACTTCTGGGTCGCCCGCATGATCATGATGGGCAACTACTGCACCGGGGAGAAGCCCTTCGGGGACGTG
>CAZEBV010000070.1:0-8834 GCA_964510695.1 uncultured bacterium | reverse complement strand
CATTCACGCGCTGGTCCGGGACGAGGACGGCCGCAAGATGAGCAAATCCCGGGGGAACGTCATCGACCCGCTGGAGGTCATCGAGGACTACGGATGTGACGCCCTTCGGTTCACCTTCTGCGCCCTGGCGGCACAGGGGCGGGACATTCGGCTGTCGACCGATCGCATCGAGGGCTTCCGCAACTTCTGCAACAAAGTCTGGAACGCCGCTCGTTTCGTGCAGTCCCGCCTGGACGAACAGGACCTGGGGGCTCTGAAGGAGCCGCCCGCCTTCGAGCAGCTTCAACCGCTCGAACGATGGATTCTGGTCCGTTACCGGCAGGTCATGGCCCAGGCCACCGAACACCTGGAGAACTACGACTTCGACCGCTACGCGAACGTCCTCTACCAGTTCACCTGGCACGAGTTCTGCGACTGGTACATCGAGATGGCCAAGCTCGCCCTGGATCGGGGGGAGGCGGATCCCGTCGGTGTCAAACGAACCCTTTACACCGTGATGGAGGGAACCCTGCGGGCGCTGCACCCGGTCATGCCCTTCCTCACGGAGCAAATTCGGGTGTCCTTCGGCGTGGAGGAGGGTTCGATCGTGGAGGCGTCCTGGCCGGCCCCGCCGGCGGACTGGAACGAGGACGGGCTGCTCGAACGGGTGGATCGGCTTCGGGACGTGGTCCGGGCCGGCCGTCACCTGAAGAAGGAGTTCAACGTCCAGACCCGCGAGGGGGTCCACCTCAAGCTCGACGCCGAGGACGAGCGGGGAATCGAGCTTCGGTCCTTCACACCCTACCTGCGGGAGCTGGCCGGGCTGGAGTCCGTTCGGATCGACCGTGAGTTGGATCGCCCGGCGATGGCCTCGACGGAGGTCCTTGAGTTCGGCACGGTCTACCTTCCCCTGGAGGGATTGATCGACGTCGAGCGTGAACGCGCCCGGATCGAGGGTGACCTCGAGGACCGTCGTGATCGTGCCCGTGAGCTGCGCGAACGCCTCGACAACCCCGACTTCCGGGAGAACGCTCCCGAGGACGTGGTGGGAAAGGCCCGGGAGGACCTCGGCCAGGTGGAGGATGAAATCGACCGGCTCGAGGAAACCCTCTCCGCCCTTCGGGAGGATGCCGCCGTCGGCTGACACCGGCGATCTTCGCCCTCCTCGCTTGCCCCGTTACAATAGGTCCGCCGCTAACCTCAGAGCCCGCTTTCGTTCACCGTCGGCTCGCTCCGTCCGGAAGGGGTCCCACCGTGAAAAAGCTCGACCGTGAGCTCGGACTCTTCTCCGTCTTTTCCATCAGCTGCGGGGCCATGCTGGGGCCGGGCCTGTTCGTGCTCCCGGGGCTGGCCTTCACGATCGGGGGTCCCGCCGTCATTCTCGCCTACACGGTGGCCGGGCTGCTTGTGATTCCGGCCGCGATGAGCATGGCGGAGATGTCCACCGCGCTGCCGGAGTCGGGCGGTCCCTACCTTTTCCTCGATCGTTCGATGGGGCCGCTCGCCGGCACCCTCTCGGGACTTGGCACCTGGGTTTCGCTGATCCTGAAGAGCGCCTTCTCACTGGTCGGTCTGGGCGCTTACCTCCTGTTTTTCGCGGGGCTCCCGGGTCAGTGGACGGTGCCGGTGGCCCTCGCCATCGCCCTGTTTTTGATCGGGCTGAACGCCACGGGGGGGAAGAAAGCCGGCCAGGTTCAGACGGTGCTCGTCATCGTGACGATGTTCGTGCTGGTGGACTTCGTTGGCTGGGGGAGCATCGAGGTTAAGCGCCAGTTTTACCACCCGTTTTTCTCCCGGGGATGGATCGGTTTTTCCGCGGCGACCGCGTTCGTCTTCGTCTCTTACGCCGGGATCGCCAAAGTGGTCAGCGTCGCCGAGGAAATCCAGAATCCCAGTCGGAACATCCCCTGGGGAATCTCCCTCTCCCTGGTGGTCACGATCCTGCTGTACACCCTTGTCGTGTACGTCGTGGTGGGGGTTGTCCCCGGCGGGGACCTCGGCCACGGGACCAGCCGGCTGATGCCCCTGGTTCAGGCCGGGGAGCAGATCGGAGGATACTGGGGCATGGAAATCATGGCCGGGATCGCGGTGCTCGCCCTGGCCTCGATGGCCAACGCGGGTCTGATGGCCGCCTCGCGGTTTCCCCTCCCGCTCGCCCGGGAGGGGATCCTGCCGTCCGTGCTGGCCCGGATCAGCCCGCGGTTCACCACCCCGCTGGTGTCCATCCTGCTGACCGGAACCGTCCTGGTGGTTTCGATCACCTTTCTGCCCGTCAAAAACCTGGCGAAACTGGCCAGTGCCTTCTTACTTCTCGTGTTCGGACTCGTCAACCTGGCCGTAATCGTCTTCCGCGAAAGCGAGATCGAGTGGTACCAGCCGGATTTCCGCTCGCCGCTGTATCCTTACCTCCACCTCGGCGGGTTTGTCATCTGCGTGTCGCTGATCGTCTTCATGGGGTGGTTTCCCCTCGCCGGGGCGGCCTTCCTGATTTTTGGCTGCCTGGCCTGGTATTACCTCTACGCTCGACCCCGGGTGAACCGGGAGGGGGCCATCTTCCGCACCGACGTGGACGAGGGTGAGCTCGAACTGTTCCGGCGGGCCCGATCGGGGTCCACGGAGACCCGGGAGTCCGTCATCGTCCCCTTCTTCGGGCTGCGGGATCGGGACATGCTGTCGGTTGAACGGCGGATTCGCCTCGCCGCCGCGCTCTGTGCCCGGGGGGAGCGCCTCGACGTGGTCGACTTCGTTGAGGTCCCCGAGCAGTCCTTTCTTTCCGGGTTCGACCCGGAGCCCGAGGCCTTTCAGGCCCTGGAGAAGCGGGTGGAGCTGCTGCGGAAAGAGGTCCCCAACGAAATTCACGTCGATCAGGTGGTCACCCATCATTCCCGCGGGGCCCTGAAAAGTTATGCTGCGGAGGAGAAGCCCCACTGGGTCGTGTTCGACTGGCAGGAACCCTCCGGCTGGAGCATTCTCGTCGGAACGTGGAAATGGTGGCTCGAGGATTTCCCCTGTGACACGCTGTTTTTCCTGGACCGTGACAAACCTGACTTTCAGGACGTCATCGTGCTCACGGAACCCGGGCCCTACGACGGAGAGGTCGTATACGCTGCCGACCGCATCGCGCGGTATTTCGACGGGGAGGTCACCTTTATCAACCCGCAGATCCGCTACAGCCGTAAGGCCCTGGAGTCCGTGGATTCCTACCAGGCGGAACTGCAGGGGATGTGCGAGGCTCCGTCGCAGGCCCTCTCCGTGCCCCCGGACGAGTGGACCGAGTCCGTCCTCGAGCGCGCCGGGGAGGCCGACCTCCTCGTGGTGGGAGGGCTCTCCGAGGGCACCGATCAGGGATTCGACTCCCGGGCTCGGGCACGCCGGATCATCCAGGAGGTTTCCTGCAGCGTGGCCCGCGTTCGAAGCAACCTCCAGTCCCCTCAGTCCGTGCTGAAGAAACAGGAATCCCTCGAGGACGAGTGGGTGGACCGGCTCGTCGCTCAGGACGACTTCGTGCTGGAGCTGAACGTCGAGGACAAGGAGTCGCTGTTCGAGCGGATCGCCGAGGACCTCGCGGCGGGCTCCCGGGATCCCGATACGCTCGAGCAGGCCCTCTGGGACCGGGAGAACATCCAGAACACCTACGTCGAGCACGGCGTGGCGTTTCCGCACGGCATCGTCGATGCTCTCGACCGGACCCTTGTGCGTGTGTACGTGACGAACGGCCCGATCCCGTACACCGAGGCGGGGGACGGAGCCCGGCTGTTCGCCGTGACGATGGGGCCTCCGAGCGACCGCCGGACGCATCTTGGTATCATTGGCCATCTCTCGCGCCGCTTCGTCCAGCACGAGATTCCGAACCGGCTCGAGGAGAGTGCCCGGCCGGTCGACGTCGTGAGAACCATCCTCCGGGAGGGATCTCCCTGAACCATGGCCAAACAGCTTGATCGGGAACTCGGTCTGCTCTCGGTGATTTCCATCGCCTGCGGGGCCATGATCTCCGGGCTTCTCGTCCTTCCGGGCTACGCGGCGAAGATTACGGGGGCGTCGGCGTACCTGGCCTTCCTCCTGGCGGGGATTCTGTTCGTCCCGGCGACCCTCAGCAAAAGCGAGATGACCACGGCGGTTCCGGAGGCCGGCGGAGACTACCTGTTCATCGACCGTTCACTGGGTCCGGTGTTCAGCACCATCAGTGGACTCGGGATGTTTTTGACCTTCATCCTCAAGGCCGCGTTTGCCCTGGCCGGAATGGCGGCGTACCTGTTTCTCCTGCTGCCGGTTTCCCCGCGGTACGCTTCGCTGTTCGCGGCCGTGGTCGCTGTGACGCTCGTGCTCTTGAACTACCGGGGGGCCAAGAAGGCCGGTCAGGTTCAGACGGTGCTCGTGGTGATCACGGCCGTGATCCTGTCGGCCTTCCTGCTTCGTGGGACCACCCAGGTACACACCGAGTATTTCCAGGATTTCTTTATGGAGGGATGGCGCGGGTTCTTCGCCGCCACGGCCATCGTGTTCGTTTCCTACGCCGGGGTGACACAAGTGGCCAGCGGGGCCGAGGAGGTGAAGCATCCCGGAAGCAACATTCCCGTCGGGATGCTGGTGTCGTTGATTCTGATGATCCTGTTCTACACGGCCGTTGTTTACGTGACGGTGGGAACGGTCTCGGTGTCGGACCTGACCGCGCCGGCCTACAAAAACGCGCCTCTCGCCCGGGTCGGTGCGGCCATCTTCGGATGGGTCGGGGAGTGGATTATGGCCGGGATGTCGGTTCTGGCGCTTACGGCCATGGCGAACGCCGGGATTCTGGCCTCCTCACGGTACCCGCTCGCCCTCGCCCGCCAGGACCAGCTGCCGGAGGTATTCACCCGCATCCACGACCGGTTCTCGACCCCGTCCGTGGCGGTGCTTTCCACGGGGGTTCTTCTGGTGGGCTGTATTCTGTTTCTGCCCGTCATTCAGCTCGCCAAACTGGCCAGCACGTTCAAGCTGCTTGTGCTGGCGTTCTTCAACCTGGCGCTGATCATCCTTCGGGAGAGCGACATCGAGTGGTACAAACCGGAGTTTCGTTCCCCGCTTTATCCCTACGTGCAGATCGTCGGCATTCTCGCCAGCGTTTCGCTGATCGCCTTCCTCGGCTGGCTGCCGCTGCTGACCTCGCTGGGACTCATTCTTGCCGGCGTGGTCTGGTACTACGTCTACGTTCGTGAACGGGTCAGCCGCACGGGGGCTCTGTTCCGGCAACCGGTGGAGGAGAAGGAGCGGGAGATCTTCCGCCAGGCCCGTTCCCGCCGGTATTCCGGGAAGGAGTCCGTGATCGTGCCGTTCTTCGGCCTGGAGAACGTCGACATGCTGCACGCCGAGCGGCAGATTCGTCTTGGGGCCGCGCTGTGCGACCGCGACGAACGGCTGGACGTGGTCGATTTCGTGGAGGTCCCCGAACAGGCGTTTCTCTCCGATTACACGGAGGGAAGCGATCAATTCGAGGTCCTCGAGGAACGGGTCCACCTGCTGAAAAACGAGATTGAAAGCGAGATCCACCTCGATCAGGTCATCACCCACAGTTCACGCGGGGCCCTCCGGAACTACGCCGAACGGGAGCTCCCCCACTGGATCGTGCTGGACTGGGAGGAGCCCTCCCCGTGGCAGTTTTTGATCGGCGGACAGAAGTGGTGGCTGGAGGATTTCCCCTGTGACGTGCTCCTCTTCGAGGACCGGGACCGTCCGGGCTTCGAGGAGATCGTCGTGATGACGGAGCCGGGTCCCTACGACGGGGAGGTCGTCTACGCCGCGGATCACATCGCGGCCGCGTTCGGGGGCAGGATCACCTTCGTGAACCCCTACGATCCGGACGTCCGGGACGAGGAGTTCATCCGGACCTACCAGCGTGAGCTCGAGGATCTGTCCCGGACCCCGTCCCGCAGCAGGATGATCAGCTCGTCGGACTGGCTCGAGAAGGTCGTGGAACTTTCCGTCGAGACGGACCTGTTGATCCTCGGCGATCTCACGGATCAGAGTTTCTCGTGGAACCGCCAGGAATCCCCGGGGACCGTGCTCGCCCGCCGGGTGGAGTCCAGCGTGGCCCGGGTGCACAGCAGCCTGCGTTCCCCTCGTACCGTCATGCGGATGCGGGAGGACGGGGACGTCAGGCTCATGGACTACCTGGACGAGAGGAACGTGTTCACCGGGCTGACGTCGGTGGACAAGGACGAGTTATTCAGGGATATCGCCCGGTGCATGGCCGACGATGAGGTCCCGGCCGAGCAGCTCGAGGAGGCGCTCTGGGATCGTGAAGAGATCCAGTCCACCCACATCGAGCGGGGCGTGGCCATGCCCCACGGGATCGTGGATGACCTGGCGGAGACCCGGGTGGCGGTCTTCGTCACGGCGGAACCCATTCCCTATACCGAGGCGGGGGACGACGTACAAATCTGCGTGGTAACGATCGGCCCCCCGTCCGATCGCCAGACGCACCTGCGGATTATCGGGGAAATGGCCGAGTTGTTCGTCCGGTACGAGGTGCGGGACCGGATGCTCAGGGCCCCGGACGACGCGTCCGTGCTTTCACTGATCGAGGAGCAGGTTGACTGACGGCGTGACCCTTTCCACGATGGGAGGTTCGTAGCGTGCACCCCGCTATCTGGATTGCCGGTATGGTGGCCGGGATCGCCGTGGGAGGGATGCTTTACACTACCCTTCTTACGGCCCCCATCGTCTTCGTGGTGCTGGATCGCTCGGAGGCCCACCGGTTCACCCGCCGACTCTGGCCGCGCTATTTTTTGATCAACGCCGTGTTCGGTCTGTCCGCCGGGCTGCTTCTCGGGCTCCCGGGCCACCCCATGATGACGTCCGTGTGGGCGGCCCTGGGAGCCGGCGGGCTGATGGGCGTCAATTACCTTTTAACCTGGCCGATCCGGTGGCTGCGTGGGGATGAGGACCTCCGGGGGGAGGACGAACCCGGATGGCTCTTCGATTGGCTGCACCGGACGACCGTCTGGTTCAACTGGGCCAGCCTGGGACTGATGGGCTGGGTGCTCTTCCGCATCCTTCGAGCATGACCGGATTCGACGTCCGATCGAGGTGAATCCACCGTGACCAAGGCCGTGGTCCTCCAGGACGGGGTGATCGTGGCCGGACACCCCCGAAGCGGCACGTCCCTGGCCTGCCAGCTCGTGGAGAGTGCAGGGGTCGAGTTCCCCACGGATTTCGAGGGCGACGAATACAACGAGGCGGGCTATTACGAGACTCGCCTGGGGAAGCAGGTCTCGCGCCGGCTGATGGACGAGGCCATGACGGAGGAAACCACCCACATGATGAACAGGGTGGTCCGACGGCTCAACGACGTGGAGGGACCGGCGGGGTTCAAGATCGTCCGGGTGCCCGCCCTGTTCTTCTACCGTCACGTGGCGAAGAACCTTCGGGCGGTCCTGATTTTCCGCCATCCGTCCAACGTCAAGGCGAGCCTGTTCAAGCGGGGGATCGGGGGGTTCTCCGTCCCCTGGCTCAAGAATAACAACGCCCTCATCGCGGCCCACGAGAACATTTCGGAGAGCATCCTGGTCAGCTACCGTTCCCTCGTGGAGGAGCCCGACAGGGCCGGGGAGAGCTTCGGCCGGCTCGGGCTGGACGTCGACATGGACGTCGTCGACCGGGACCGCCGTACGCAGGTCGACAGCCGGGTCTACGCCACGGAGGATGAACGGAACCTCTACGAGCGGCTGAGGGAGCTGGAAGGGATCGACTGAGCCCCGGCCGCCCGGTTCCGATCAGCTTCCCAGGACGTCCGGGATCCGCCCCCCCGGCGGTCGAGTCACCCCCCGCAGTGTTCTTGATTTTCTTCCGGAGGTTCCTCCGACGTGTTCCGTCTCTGGAAGCTGGCCTGGCCGATGATGGTGCTGGGGGCCTCCCGGGTTGCCATGCGCACGGTCGACCTGTTGCTGGTCGGGTTCCTGGGCTCCTGGGCGGTGGCGTCGGTCGGGCTGGGGGACGTCTGGCTTCGGATGGTGCTGTTCATCGGGCTGGGTCTGGGGGCCGGCACCGTGGCGCGGGTGGCCCAGGGGGAGGGGGCGGGGAAGACCCGTCAGGTCGAACACGCCATGGCCCAGTCAACGTTCATCGCCCTTCTGGTCGGCGGGGCGGCCTCGTGTGCCTTCTGGTTGACCGGTCACCGTCTCATTGCCATGCTCGGGGCGGAGCCCCGGGTGGTACGGGAGGGAGGATGGTACCTTCGTCTGGTGGGATTGACCGCCGTCCCGCGCATCTTCTACCTCGTGACCCTCCGGGGCATGGCGGCGGTCGAGGACACGATCAGCCCGATGTTGATCGGTTTCGTGACGACGCTGATCAACATCGCGGCGTCGGTCGTGCTGGTGTTCGGTTACCTCGGGTTTTCACCCATGGGGGTGATCGGGGCCGGCCTCGGGACGATGATCGGCAACGTCCTGGCCGGCGCCATCTGCCTCGTGTTCCTCCTTCATCCGGGCTACCCGCTCGGGTTCCGACAATCCGGCTGGACCGACTGGCAGGAGGGGCTTCGGATCGTTCGCATCGGGGTCCCCGGCATGGCCAACGGGGGGATCGTGGCGGTGGCCCGGCTCCCGTTCAGCGCCATGCTTCTCTGGTTCGGGAACGCCGCGGTCGGGGCCTTTCAGATCGCCCGGCGGGTCCAGATGCTCGCCATGATGCCCAAATGGGGGATCAGCGCGGCCGCGGGGACCTACTCCGGACAGCACCTCGGCCGGGGAGAGCCCGAACGGGCCCGGGACCAGGGGTGGCTGGCGGTTAAACTCTCCCTGCTGATCAGTGCCCCCGTGGCCCTGCTTCTGGTGCTTCTGAGGAATCAGATCGCGTTTGTGTTTATCCGAGAGGAA
>CAZEBV010000069.1:0-11383 GCA_964510695.1 uncultured bacterium | reverse complement strand
TCCGGCCAGCTCGTCCACCGACAGGTGCGCTCCGACTTCCACGTAATCGTAGACGCTTCGCTGGCTGTCCCGGAACGGTGCTTCCTCGTAGTGGACGCCCACCCGGTAATCACCGAGTTCGTCGAGCAGGGAGGCAGGGGAGGCGAAGGTGGTCTCCTCCACGGGCGTCAGCATGCCCGAGATCGAGAAACCGTGCTCCAGCTCCAGGGGAGGATAGGTCGGGGGGAGGTTCACCAGCCCCACGCTGATCCCGCATCGATCCAGCAGTTCGGGGTACGTCAGCACAGCGAGGTCCTCGGTTCGGGCAAGGCCGCTCTCGGGGGCGATTCGATTGGGGCTGAGGTATCCGGCGACGCCGTTCTTGGTCGGACCGACTCCCGCCAGGTGGGCGGTCCACTCGGCCGGGGGAGACGTCGTTAGGGACCAGGTTCTTCCATGATTGCCTCGACTCTTCAGTTCGGCGAACCCCGGTAGGAGATCCTCCTGTATCCCGGCCTGCACGACCCGGCCGGTGCCACCGTTAAGCCCGAGAACGATCACGGTCGGGAAGGGTTCCTGCCCGGGGAGAACGGCAGGGAGGGAGGGACGGCCGCCGGATCACCGGATACGGAACTCAAAACGTCCGTCACCGGTTGGTTACTCCACGACACCCTGGATGCCGATCGTTCCGGTGTGGGGTTCGTCGGCGTGCCCGTTCCGGATCATCAGCCCGGTAATCGACCCTTCCGCCCCGCGCTGAACCTCTTCGATTGTCAGGGCGGGAACCCGGTGCGGTGATTCTTCACCGGGGGCGAAGGTTTCGTTCCGGATAATCCGGGGAAGCCCGGAGCTGAACGTCCGTTCGAAACTCACCTTCTTCGTGGCGCCCGCGGGGACGGTCACCTCCGTGGTCTCCGAGCAGAGCTGGCCGCTCTCACAGCCTACGGACGCTTCCAGGGAACGGACTGAGTGAGCCCGGTCCACGGTTCCGTCCATGTCGGCGTCCACAAAATCTCGACGCACGGCGCAGGTCTCACAGGGGTCGAACGCCAGCCCTCGAAGGGCATTGCCGTCCGCTTCCAGGGGTTCACCCAGCGTGGTGGTCAGACCCCGAACGCCGAGGGTTCCCCGGATTCCCAATCCGTTCGCGAAGGCGGCATTGCCGGTCCGCGGGTCCCCGATCAGGAGCGTAGGACCCGGATGGAAACCAAGCCTCACCAGCCCGTCAAGCGGACCGGTGGAGGTTATTTCCCGGAGGAGGAAACGAAAGCCGTCTCCGTTTCGGTCCCGCAGCCGAAGGCCGTCAGCCCCCCTCAGCGGCGAGCCGTGAAGACGAAGGGGGCCACCCCCACCAAGGTCGATGGCGCCGCTTTTCGGGTGTATCAGAAGGTAGTCGGTGTCGCGGTCGTAGGTGGCCCGGGCCACGGGAGAAACCTGAAAGGCACCGGCACGATCACCGGAAGCCCAGGAGGGAAGCTCCTCGACTTCGAAGACGTGGCTGTCGCCGTTTGCGTCCTGGAAGCGAAGCTGGCGCACGTCTTCGACGTTGGTCCCGCCTCGATCATGGGGACCTGAGAGAGTCGTGGCGGGTCGATCCTCCGCGGCGGCAGGAGAAAGGGTAAAACCGCCAACGGCCGCGAGCAAAAGCCCCGTGACGAGATACTCGAACAGGACGGAAAAACGGCGATGCTGGACCATGGATACATCCTCCCGGCGGACAAATGGTCTGTAAAGCGCTAAACATTTTATCATAATTCCTCCCTGAAGCGGCTCGGCACGGGGTCGATCCCGGGCTCGTGACGGAACGCGAAGCAGGAGATGGGCTTAGTTCCGGACGAGGGTCCGGGAATGGCCGACCGAAAGCCGCGGTCCCGGGGGCGGGACAAGGTAAAATATAGATCACCATCGCTGCGGACAGTCCCCTTCGGCGGATCCCGGGCCGCCCCGGCGAGATTTCGTGCGTCTCGTCGGTTCGTTCGCTTCGGTCAGCGGGAGAGGCTTTGTGCACCGCTCTCGGGGGAGGCCACCAGCAAAGGGAGAGGACCCTACTTGACACCACCGCGCTCGTCGTCCGGTTCATGGGGGGGAGGGCAGGATTCCGCGGCGGGATCGTCCTTCCTGAGATCCTTCCTCCAGACGATTCGCCGTCGGAAGGGTGTGCTTCTCCTGGCCGTTCTTGCGGGGGTCGCCGTCGGGTGGGCTTATTCCGCTCGCCGGCCGGTGACCTACCGCGCGGAAGCGACGTTTACCCTGACGGACTACGATCCGGTCAAGGAAGTTTACGACGACGCCGCCTGGTCCCAGCAGGCCCTTTCAATCTGGCAGAACCCCGCCCACCGGGGAAAGCTTGCCCTGATGACCCTTCGTAGCCGGTCTTTCATTCGCCGGGCTCTCCCCAGGATTCATCCGGATGGGGTCGCCGACACACAAACGCGAATCCGCCGGATTCAGGAGAACCTCGAGGCGGATTTCCGGGAGGAATCCTCCTACCTCCGTATCCGGTACGCCAGCGGCGATCCCGACGAACCCATTCGGGTCCTGAAAGGACTCATCCTGACGGTGCCGGAATGGCTGCGGAACCGACGTCGTGAATCACTTCGACTGGCCCTGAGTACCGTCCAGGTGATCCGTTCCACAAAATCCATCGGCTCGGCGAAACGTCGGGAACTGACGCGGCGGAGCCGGGTTCTCCGGCGGGCACTCAGGATCCTCGAAATCGCATCCGGCTCCGGAAGAGGGATCTACCTCCTGAGGAGTTCCAGCCCTGAACCGGTGCCGCCGGCCTACGGGAGGAATCTTCTACTCGGGGGTGGAATCGGGCTGTTGATTGGCCTTCTTCTGGTGGGGCTTCGCCATCGCCTAGATCCCGTGTTCCGGGCGGAGCCAGACCTTCGGGAGCATATCAACCGGGCTCTTCTGGGGACCCTGCCGCGGATGGACGACCCGCGGGAGGATGGCCTTCCATCCTTGGGGGCCGACCGGGACACTGAGTTCCGAAGGCAGGTCGATGTGCTTCGTTCCAGGCTGAACGCCCGGTTGAACGGCGGTCGGGGGGCGGTCCTCCTGATCACGAGCCCTCGGGAGGGGGAGGGAAAAAGCACCGTAGCCCTGAACTTAAGCCGGGCTTTTGCTCGCAGCGATCAGACGACCCTGCTGGTAGATTTCGACCTGCGAAGAGGGGTGCTCCACCGGGTCTTCGGGCGCTCCCTCGACCCGGGTGCCGCCGGGATTCTCGGGGGGCAGTGTACCCGGGCGGATGCGGTCCGGGCTTCGGATGGCTTCGACCTGATCACGGGCGGTTCCCCAACCATGCATCCGGCCGAGCTGTTTGCCTCGTCCCGTCTGGAGGATGTAATGGACGAGCTGCGTCCGGACTACGATCGGATCGTGCTGGATGGACCCCGGGTGGAGGGCTACGCGGACGTCCGGGAACTCGGACGGGTCATCGACGGAACGTTGCTCGTCGTTCAGGCTGGACGGACCCCCCATCGGGCGGTCGATCGCATCTGCGGGGAGTTCGATCGGTTCGGCGTGCCTCTGCTGGGTCTTGTCCTGAATGAAGGGGCCGGCGAGTCTCTCGCGGGCCTTCGGAAGGCGGACGTCGGGTCGTTCTTAGCCTCGGCATAGACGTTTTCGGCCTGCACCCGGCGCCTGCGGGGGGCAGGCCGCGTCGCTGTTTCCGTTGGGCTAGAGGTAGCCCGCTCCCCGAAGTTCGTCCCGGAGGTCATCCTCAAGTTCCCGTGTGCTCGTCTCCGGAGCCTCCCGGCGGATTCTTTCGTAGTCATCCATGGCCTCCTGCAATTGTTTCCGCACGTGCTCTGGGACTGTGGACGGCGCCACACGGTGCTGCCGGAGTTTCTCCGGGTGCACCGTGAAGACGGCGTCCGTTTCGGTGTGAGAGGCGTGTACCTGCTTGAAGCGCCTGGTCCCGACGCCCATTTTGACGGGGGCCTCTCCGTTCGGAAAGGGTTGATCGGAGTAGATGTTCGTTTCGATGGAGTATTGGACGTAATCTCGTTCCGGCACGGTGAGGCCGGGGACTTCACGGAACGACCGATGTTCACAGGATGACCTCGGACAGGGTACCGGAAGCCCCATGTTTTTATAGAGGAGGGGAAAGACGTCCTGGAGGGAGATGAGCGGCGGGATGGATTCCCCTCCTCGCCGGTTTCCGGGTAGTTTGATCCAGAACGGGACCCGGACGACGGCTTCCTCAAGGCTACTCTTCGCGTGACCGTGAAGGCTGGCATCGAGCCGAAACCCCTCACCGTGGTCGGAGAGAAACACGATCATCGAGTCCTCGTATTCTCCCCGTTTACGAAGCCAGTCGAGGAAGCGTCCGAGACTCTCGTCCACGTTTTCGATGCGGTACCCGTACATCAGCTTCCGGGCTCGCCAGTAGTCCTTTTTTCCTTTGCCGCGGTGGACCTTCTCGAGCATAGATTCCACCCGTCCCCGTTTTGTTTCCCGGGAAGATTCCCAGAACTGACGCCAGTGGGAACGACGCTGGTTCACCATCCACCGAAGAAGATCCAGCTTCTGCTGTCGGGTGAAGCCCCCGAGCCGTTCGCGAATTATGCTTTTTGTACGGTCCGAGGTCCGGGTCCAGATGTAGTCAAACCGCCGCCGGGAGCGCTCGGGCAGCTCGGCGGGAAGTTCGTTCACGAAACGGGTCCAGGCGGCCGGGCTAATGGGACGGGCCGGGACCGATCCGGTGTCCCGCTCGGCGTTAAGGAACACCCGGGCCAGCTCGGGGTGCTCCCGCTTCAGTTTTCGCAGCCGTTCCTCGTAGTCGAGGTTTCGTTCGTGAACCTCGTAGGTGTGCAGAAACAGGAAAAAGGGGATGTCGTCGCTGCCCGTCCGGAGCCATTCGCGCGCCAGCTCGAGGTTGGGCTCGAACCGATGCTCCCCCGGAATTCCCACCGGGGAGTCGCTTCGGAAACGGTGCCGAATTTCGATCGGAGGCTGCCCCCGGCCGGGAGGCCAGACCGTCAGGACTCCTTCCAGTCCTCCGGGGACGAAGTCACGGTACCGTATCACGGGTGCGGGATCCCCGTGGTTCCAGTAGACGTCGAATCCACGGTCAAAACCGTACCGTCGATCCAGCAGGATCCCCCCGGCGAACCCGGCGGTGCGATACCCCAGACGCCGAAGCCGCTCGGGATACATCGTCACGTCTTCAAGAATCGTGCTGCGGTGGTTCAGTCCACCGTGTTCCATGGGAAGAAGACCACTGAGCAGGCTGGCGTGGGCGGGAAGAGACCACGAGGAGGTACTGTAGCCACGGGTGAAGTCGATGCTGTCCTCCACCAGCCGCTCCAGGTGCGGGAGGTCCACGTGCCGGGCTCGGGGGGGGACCATGTCCCATCGGAGGGTGTCCACGGAGATGAGAATGACGTCGGGCAGACTCTCCGGGGAGACCTTCTTCGCAGCCTTCCTGACGTCGAGCGAGGGTTGGGTCGGGCCGGGGGCGTTCCACCACCAGAGCCCACCGATCCCCAGGACAAGCAGGCTTAAAAGTGACCATGGGATAATGGGGCGGGTCTTCAGGACCTCGCGCAGGATAGGCCACGCCTGGAGAAACGACCCCAGTGCCAGGATTATTCCCCCGAGGATCAGCAGGGCCGCCCCGAGCCGTGGATCCCCTCGTCCACCGGTCCACAGCCAGAGTGTCTGGATGGCGTCGGTGCTGAGGATGGCGGCCAGGACCACGAGAACGGACCAGCCCGAACGGGACCCGGCCCGGCCGGTCAGCACGTGGTTGACGACGAGCACGACCAGCGGGGACAGTACCAGCACAACCAGCGGAACGAGCACCCCCCGGGACCCGGCCACGAGCCACAGTTTGGCGGCGAGGATGCCGGAGACGAGGGGGGGCAGGAGAAAAATAGGTATCCGGGAGCTCGAAAGCAGGAGGACCCCAAGAAATCCTCCCACGAAAACGACGCCGAGACTGACAGCAAGCGGTAACACGCCGACGGGAAGTCGGGCTCCGGTCAGTACGGCCAAGGTCAGTTCGACCAGGAAGAAAACCGCGACCGGAATCAGCTCCGGCACCGTCGTCCGTAGGACTTTTGAGAAGGCCATGGGAGTTTTTCAAATCCCATTCAGGATATTGGCGGCGAAGCCGCCGGAATCAACGAAGGGCATCGTATCATGCGGGGGTGGCATCTTTCGGCAATTGTTTTTTTGACTTCCGGTCTCACGCTTCCGACGGGCCCGACCATCGGGGCTTATTCCTTGCTCTCGAAGCCTGATACAATCGGGCAGGCGTCGGGGGTGCCTGGAGCCCGTCAGCGGTGAGGGCGTCCTCGGCCGGGTTTCACCGGGGGAGTCTCCTGGCAGGCCTGGCCCCAATGGTTGTTCGGGTAAACAAGATTTCCTCCACCAGGCCCCGGGGCACGTAAAAGGTCAGCGTGGCGGGATGGGTTCGGAAAGGAACAGCAGGAAGTCTTTTCCAGGGCGGGCGATTCTTGCGCCTGATCGATCCCAGAGGGGTTTTCAAATGTGCCATGGCTTTGGGCCCGTTCTCGGGGCCCTCTTCAGACCAACTGAAATGGATCCGGGATCGGGGGGGATAGATCATCTTTTCAAAACGATCGGTTAAGGAGGGGCTTGCGCTTCTTTTTGGTGCAGGGCTGCTGGTTCTTGTGCTGATGAGCCTGGAAGGGGTCGGGTATCTTCTGCTTCGGTATTCTGATCCCACCCTGGCAGGACGTATCTCGAAACGCCACCCGTTTCTATCAGTTTCTCAAACCCGGACGACCTTACATTTTCATCCCCTCTGGGGATGGGGTGGAGCCCGGCGTCCACCGGGATCTGGGTGGCGGGCAGGGTTCCGGGATCCGTATGGCTTTACGCGCAACGACCTCGAGGATTCGACCGTCCTGGATGCATCGGCCGACGTGCGGATCTTCGTCCTCGGTGGGTCGACGGTCCGGGGAGTCCCCCATCCCGTTCGCCACAGCATTCCTTCCTATCTGGAACGTGAGCTGGAAGCCCGGTTTGACCTGAATTTCAACGTAGTGAACGCGGGTTACGGCGATTGGACCTCCGTGAACGAACTGGCCTTTCTGGTTCACAAGATACTTCCCTTCTTTGATCCGGATGCGGTGATTCTTTTGGACGGGGCCAATGATGCCCGGCGCGCTACGTCAGTTGGCCGATCGCTTGCGGACAACGGTGGATCCCCGCCGCGTTCGATTCTGTTTCATCCGACCCTGAAAAGATACAAGCGTCAGTTCGATGCGATCCAATACCGCCCAGAATTCGCCTTGAATCAATTTCTTCATACCCTGGGTTTAAGGAAATATTTTGAGGCGAATCGCTATTATATTGGAGGCTGGCTGGACAGCGTTGGGCTTTGGCCGTCGTCCGACCGGTCCCGACCGCTGGTCGGAATTCGACGGTTCTGGCGTGATTATTCTCTGTCGGCATCATATGAGGCAAGGGCGGACCGCCGCATACAATCATTGACCATCTTACGAAGAAGTTATCCTATGCGTCCGAAATGGCGGAAGAAACAGCTCCAGTACGTGGTGGGGCTGCACTCCGACACGGAGTGGGATCGGACGAGGGCCTGGTTTCGAGGGATAAACTCCCGTAAGAAACGGGCGTTCTTCGAAAACATCCGGTACCTCTTTCCCTACCGTGAAATTAAACATGGGAGTGGCATCTGTCGTACGATCCCGATTGACACGGGATCGTACGTGGCTAACGTTCGGTCCGCTCTGGGGGCGGCTCAGGCTCAGTCCGTTCCGATTCTTCACGCTCTTCAGCCCACGCTCGTGTTCAAACAGTCCATGACGGCCCGGGAAACCGTGATCTTCGCGAGGACGGTCACCCGGGGATTGGTTGGTACAGAACATCGCTTTGCGTCCGTCGTTGGGATGTGCTGGCATCGGATTTTTCGTCGTTTTTATCGTGAGGCCGAGGCTCGTCTTCGGGATGAGCAGTTTTCCGGGTCCACTTACGCCCGACACGTCAATTTCTCCCATTTATTGGCAGGGGACCGTCAGCGGAGGTTTACGGATTTCGTCCATTACACCCGAAAGGGGCATGAGATCATCGCCGAGGAGCTGGCGAATCGGGTGGCGGATATGCGTTTGTGGACGCTTGAGCGGTAAATCAAAAGGGTCGAAGACCGCGAGGTTTCCGGCTAGAATTTGGGGTTAGTATGACCTGTCCTGAAGAGTTGACGTCGCCCGGAACAATCCCGTCCCTCTATTCTCAACCCGAGGCATGTATCTTCTATGAACCAATTGGATAGGTTGGTTCTGGGAAGAACTTAGGTTCAGACTCGGACGTGAGAACGCGTGAACGTGGATGAGGCTTTGAGACCTTGACCTGGATGCGAGAAGTGACTCAGTGGACGAGGAGGATATTGTGCCGCCTCACCATCCTTTTGGCGGCGCTCGTGATCCCTCTCGTGATCCTGGGGATCGTTGAATGGCTGGCAAGCGTGGCTCTTTTCTACGTTGATCCCCATCTGAGTCAAAAGGCGGCCGAAAGGCATGCTTTTACGGGCTTTGCCTCGAATAAGTCTCAGCTGACATCGGAGATTCATCCGCTTTACGGCTGGGTGGATCGGAGGGTGTTTCACCGCAGCGAGTTTCAGTTTCGTCGACGCCTATCCTCCGAGAACCTGGGGCTCGAAAAATCACCGGACGTGCGGATCTTCGTCCTCGGTGGGTCGACGGTTAGAGCTCCGAATGCGTCGGCCAGTATTCCCTTTTACCTCGAGAAGCACCTGGAGGAGAAGTACAAACTCGATTTCAATGTCCTAACGGCCGGGACCGCGAGCTGGACCTCCATCAATGAGCTGGCCTTTCTGACCCACAAAATCCTGCCGTATTTCGATCCTGACGCGGTGGTCGTGTTCGACGGGGTGAACGATGCTCTTCGCGCGGTTCGAGCGGGACGGATCCGAGAACGGTCGTCTCCCGATGATCTCCGCTACGGGGATCCTGCGAAGGTTGAACCGCGGATCGGCAAAATCATCCGCCAGCTGGACGCCCTCCAGACTCAGCCGTCGTTTGCTTTTAATCAGTTCCTGTACACTCTGGGCCTCAACCGGTATTTTGAAGGTACTCGTTACCATACGGGGCTCTTGTTAGGAACCCTTCTGGGGGTCGACAGTTTAAAGATCGAGGATTCATACAGGAAGATTCGCCGGTTCTGGAAACAATACCCCGTCCCGAAAGACCTCCGGGAGCACGTTCGGAAACACCGTCGTCGGTGGCCGATCCTTGAGTCCGTGCTTGAGGCTCAGGACAGCGACTGGAGCCGAAAGCAATCCCTGGTCTTCCTTGGACGAATGACACCCGCGAAACTCGAGGGGTTCGTGGCCGAATATAAGTCCCTCGCTCCAAACGAACGCAGGAGACTCGCCCGGAAGTTGAAGTACGCTTTACCCTACGAGGAGTTTGAGGCCCTTCCGTGTAACCGGGTTCCCCTCTCGACGGACCCCTATACGACCAACGTCAAAAGCATGATGGCGGCCTCCCGGGCCCCGGGCATTCCGGTTCTGCACGCCCTCCAGCCGACGATCGTCCATAAGAAACATTTGGACAGCGTCAAGAAAATGGAGTTCGCCGAATATCTAACCCGAACCTTTTTTTCCACCAGCGACCGATACAATGTTCGGAAGGGAGTCTGCTGGGAAAACGTTTTTCGTCGATTTTATCGGACGGCGAAACGGGAACTGCGGGCCGGCAGCTCCATGTTTGGACCGGGCGCAAAGTTCTCCGATGTTTCGAACCTTTTTAGGACGACGAGGAAAGAACGGTTCGTCGACTTCCTTCATTACACAAAAAAGGGTAACGAAGAAATCGCACGGCGTTTGATCCGGGAACTGGAGCGCATGGAAGTTTTAGATTTGGACGAGATGGCCTCGAAAGAAGGCTGAACAGCGGCATGAACCTGTGGGGGAACCGTCGTTTGGGTCCCTCCCGGGTGGGCGCTGCTGGCCATTCGGAGCCAGCTCCGGTCTAATTTTGAGTCTGACTTTGCCGTCATGCATTCGGTTCTCAACTTGAGGAATTCACTTGAGACTCCATCAGGTTCCGTTCTGGATTTTCCCGGGAGAAAAGGATCCCTCGTGACGGCGATGGCCTGACGGAGATACCGATTATCCTTCCTCAGGGTCGACCATTGATCACTCATGCTTTCAATCGACGGTTGAGGTTTCGGTTCACCGTTGTCTTCTTAAGACGCTGGCCCCGATGGAACTCGACGAAAGAAGCGGATGTCACGTCCCGGGGACTCGTCTGCTGCTGGGGGCTGATTTCGAATCTCTTTTCAGAAGACCGGGTCGCTGAAAATGTTCTGGGTCGGAATGGTCCTCACCCTGGTGTTTGGGGTCTGGCTTCTGCATCCGCTGGGGATCGGGAGCACCCGGATCCAGGGCAACGTTGACACCTACCTCCATACCTGGAACCTGTGGTGGGTCTACCGGGCTCTGATCGTCGAAGGAACCCATCCGTATTTTACGATCTTCAGCAGTTATCCTCACGGAACTTCTCTGTATTACCACAGCCTGATTCTGCCCCTCGGATTGCTCTCCCTGCCGCTGTTCGGGTTGGGGCTGTCGGCGTCCGTGGTTTACTTGGTCTGGCTGTACGTGTTTCCCCTCGTGGGATACGCCGGGATGTTTTACCTGGTCGACCGCCTCCGGGGACCTCCGCTCGGGGCTATGGCCTCCGGACTGTATTTCGTGCTGATGCCCTTCTACTGGAACCATCTCTCCCATCCCGACCGGTTCTGCCTCTTCCTTTTGCCCTGGGTGATTCTCACGGTCCTTCAGCTGGCGGACCGTCCGGCTTCCTGGGTGCTGGTGCCGTCCCTTCTGGCGTCTTTTTTATTCCTCATGAGTCCTTACTATGCGGCGGGGCTGGGGGTCCTGTGGTGCATGGGGTTGTTTCTGCTTCCCCGGCTGAAGGTGCCGTTTCGGGCCTACCTCTGGGTGGGCCCGCTGACGCTTCTCCTGACAGCCTTCGAGTGGGTTCCCCGTCTGCTGGCTCCCCTTCCGGTGGCCCCGCCGGAGGGACGGTTCGAGGTTGAGTTCGCCGGGCTTCTGTCCAACCTCGGGATGCGAATGTTTTTGCCCCACGAACGGATGATCTGGGTACAGCCGGTCCGGGAGTGGTTTCCTTACCTGAATACCACGGCGGGCACGTTTTACCTGGGGTTCGCCGCCCTCGGGATCCTGACATACATCGTGCACGATCGGTGGAACGCCCGGGTTCGATGGTGTGTCCTGACGGCCTGTACGTTCCTGGTGCTTCCCGTGCTGCCCGACCTCATCGCACGGGCATGGGCCGGGCTGGGACCGGAAGGCGGGAATCTCCTTCCGGAGCGCGTCGGAACACTCCTCGGTTTATTTCGAAGTCCTCCGAGGCTGCTT
>CAZEBV010000068.1:0-11552 GCA_964510695.1 uncultured bacterium | reverse complement strand
CCTCATCAACGAGGACCTCGTCCGGCACGTCGAGGAGGCGACCCGGTCGGGGCGGGTCGGCGTGATGGCGACGGTCGGGACCGTCCAAAGCGGCTATTACCCGAAGCGCCTGGAGGCGGTGGGGCTCGAGGTGGTTCAGCAGCCCTGTTCGCCGCTGGTTCCGCTGATCGAGGCCGGCCACCGGGAGGGACCGCTCGTGGAGCAGACCCTCGAACCGCTGCTCGACCCGCTTCGGCGGGCCGGGGTCGACACCGTGGTCCTGGGCTGCACCCACTACCCGTTCCTCCGGCCGGTGATCGAACGTCAGCTCGACCCGGGGATCACCGTGGTGGATCCGGGGCGCGTCATGGCCCGCCGGCTGGCGGAGCACGTCACCCCGTCCAACGGTTCCACGGTGGAGGGGCGCTACGCGGTCACGGGGGAGGCGGCGTCCCTGAAGGAGGCGCTGTATGATAATTTTAACCGGATGGACGCCTCGGTGGGACGATTGTCGGTCGAGGAGGTTTTCCCCTCGTGAACGCCGCGCTGGTGGCCGTGTTCTGCCTGCTTATCTTCGGGGTCGGTTACCGGTGGTACGGGCGGTACGTGAGCCGCGACGTGTTCGGCCTCGATGCCGGGCGCACCACGCCCGCCCACCGCTACGAGGACGGCGTCGACTACGTGCCCTCGAACCGGTGGGTGCTGTTCGGTCACCACTTCGCCTCCATCTCCGGACTGGGTCCCATCGTGGGGCCGGCCATCGCCGTCATCTGGGGGTGGCTTCCGGCGATGCTCTGGGTGGTGTTTGGCACCCTGCTGATCGGCGCGGTGCACGACCTGACGACCCTGGGGGTGTCGCTTCGGAACCGCGGCCGTTCCATCGGGGACGTGGCCTCCCGCACCATCAGCGACCGCAGCCGGATGCTCTTTTTGCTGCTGATTTTCTTTCTGATCGCCCTGGCGATGGGGGTCTTCGCCTACATCATCGCGCTTTTGTTCGCGAAGCTCTACCCGGCCACGGTGGTGCCGGTCTTCGCCCTGATGGTCATCGCGATGGTGATGGGCGTGTTCGTCTACCGCGGGTCGGTCGGGCTCACGCCGGCCTCGGTGGTCGGGGTCACCCTGCTGGCGCTCGTCGCCTGGTACACGGGGATCATCGAGGTGGCGATGACCCCCGAGGGGGTGGCCCGTCGGCTGGTGCTTCCGCTGGGCGTCGGTTCGGCGAGCCTCCCCGGTTTCGGCGTGGAAACCTGGACCTACCTTCTGATGGGCTACGCCTTCGTGGCCTCGGTGCTACCGGTCTGGCTTCTGCTTCAGCCGCGCGATTACCTGAACGCCTACCTGCTGGCGGGCGGGCTCGCGGCCCTCTACGGGGGGTTGTTCTGGCTTCAGCCCTCCATCAGTGCCCCGGCCCTGAACGTCGGGGAGGCGGCGCCGGCCGACCTGCCGCCTCTTTTTCCGATCCTGTTCATCACCGTGGCCTGCGGGGCCATCTCGGGGTTCCACAGCCTCGTCTCCTCCGGGACCACCGCCAAGCAGCTGGACTCCGAGTCGGACGGTCGAATGGTCGGCTACGGCGGCATGGTCTTCGAGGGCGTGCTGGCCCTGATGGTGCTTCTGGCCTGCGTCGCCGGCCTGGGCGGGCTGGAGGCCTGGCAGTCCCACTACGCCAGCTGGTCGCAGGCCTCGGGGCTGGGGCCCAAACTGGATGCCTTCATCGTGGGCGGGGCGACCTTCGTCGCCTCGCTGGGGCAGCACGTGGGGATCGGCCCGGAACTGGCGAAGATCCTGATCGCCCTGATCGCCGTCTCCTTCGCCATGACGACGCTGGACTCGGGCACCCGGCTTCTGCGCTACAACATCGAAGAGCTGGCGGACGCCCTCTCCGCCGGGGAGGAGGCGTCCCCGCTGGTGAACCGGTGGACGTCGAGCCTGGTGGCGGTGGGCGCGATCGGGTTCTTCGCTCTGCTGGAGGTGGGCGGCCAGCCGGCCGGCATCTTCCTGTGGGTGCTGTTCGGGGCCAGCAACCAGCTGCTGGCGGCCCTGGGCCTACTGACGGTCTCCGTCTACCTCTACAAGCGGGGACGCCCGACCCTGCCGACCCTGGTTCCGATGGGGTTCATGATCGTCGTGACCTTCTTTGCGCTGGGCCTTCAGTTCTTCAAACAGATGCCCATGGTGCTTCGTGAGCCCCTGGGGAACCTGCTGGGGATCGGGGCGATGCCCTCCGAGCCGGGCAGCTGGGTGATCTTCGGCCTGGTGGTGCTGATCTCGGTGCTGGCCGTCTGGTTCGTGGTGGAGGCCGTGGGTACCTACCGCCGTTACTCCCCGGAGCAGGCTCCCGCCGCCGATCACGCGCCGTCCTGAGCGCTTGCGGGTGTTCGGGCTTCCGCCGACTTCCTCCGGCCGCAGGTGGCTGTCAGGCGGCGTTCGACGCCTCGTGAATCGATGAGCCTCCCCGGCCGGCTGATCTGTGACCCCCTCTTCGAACGACACCGGACCGGCCCGGCTCATCCCGAGGGGCCGGACCGCATCCAGGTGATCCGGCGGGGCCTCGAGGGATTCGAGGCGCCCCCGTGGCGCTGGGTGGACCCCGCGGACCCGATCGCCGAGGCGGATCTGACCGCGGTCCATCCACCTTCCTACGTGGATTCGGTGCGGGCGGCCGCCCGGGAGCAGCGGGCCCTCGACGCCGACACCCCCACCTCGGAGGCGAGCTTCCGGGTGGCCCGGGTGGCCGCCGGCTCGGCGGTCCACCTGGCGCGGGCGAGTCGGCGTGACGGCGGTCCCGGTTTCGGGGCGGTCCGGCCCCCCGGGCACCACGCCGAGCCGGACCGGGGGATGGGTTTTTGCCTCTTCAACAACGTGGCCCTGGCGGCCGAGGCGATCCGGCGGCAGGGCGGGCGCGTGGCCATCGTGGACATCGACGTTCACCACGGCAACGGGACCCAGAGGGCCTTCTATGGGACCGACGAGGTGCTCTACGTGAGCCTGCACCAGTTTCCCTTCTACCCGGGCACGGGCCGCCGGGAGGAGACCGGCCGCGGCCGAGGGGAGGGTTACACGCTGAACGTGCCGCTTCCGGCCGGGAGCGGCTGGGATCGGATGGAGGATTCCTGGGAGGGTGACGTTCGGGAGGCCCTGGAGGCCTTCGGCCCGGATCACCTGATGGTCTCGGCCGGGTTCGACGGCCACCGGCAGGACCCCATCGGCGGGTGGACCCTGACGGACGAGGACTACCTGAGGATGGCCGAGGACCTGCGGACGTGGAGCCGAGCCTTTGGCGGCGCCGACCTGTTAGGGATGCTGGAGGGCGGCTACAGCCGCCCGGTTCTGGAGCGGCTGGTCCCCCGCTTCGTGAGCCGTCTCTTCGGGGGATTCGACCCGGGCTGAGTTCCCGTGCCTCCGGATCGATCGTACCTTGCGCAGCGTGGGGGTGTTTCCTAAACTATCCGCTGACTTGGAGGTCTTCTGACAACGGAGGCGGACCCATGATGGCGGACCCGGTGAACCGGCCGCGATGGTCGTCCGAGCGTGGTTCCTTCATCGTGGCCATGATTTTCTTCATCTTCCTCTTTCTGATCGTCGCCGCCATGGGCGTCGACATGGGCCGCTATTTCTACACCCAGCAGCAGAACCAGAACATCGCCGACGGGGCCACCCTGGCCGCCGCCCAGGCCTTCAACCAGATCCGTTCCCTCTCCAAGATCGACCGTTCCGATATGACCGACGCCGCCTTCCACCATATCGCCCAGCGGACGGGCTACGACACCGGAGCCTACGAACTTTCGGCCACCTTCAAGACGGGCGATCTGCTCTCTGATTCCTTCGTCGATGACACCCAGGCCGATTACCTGGGGGACACCTACATCCGGGTGGGGATGAACGTCAAGTATTACTTTGAGCCCTACTTCCTTCCCCGCTGGGCCTTCGGCGACGAGTTCTTCGCCGTGCAGTCCCAGGCCACCGCCGAGCTTCACCCCGTCTTCTGGACGAGCAACCTCTACGATCCCTTCGAACCGGGCCCGCCGATCGCTCCCCTGCAGTACAGCATCTACTCCAAGGAGGACATCAAACCGGAGGACCAGGACTGCTTCGTGTCCAACGGGGACCTTTACTCCCGCCAGGGCTACGTGAAGGTCGAGAACATGGCCGGCTCGCCGAACTGCCGGGATTCCGACGGGAACGACCACTGGGGGTTGGACAACGGTGACCTGAACTTCTCCGTGGACGGAAACTTCGTCGTCGGGGACCCCGACGGCACGGACGATGACTGCAGCGGCAACACACCGGGGGCGGGCTGCATGGTGTACGAGAACATTGACGGCTGGGTGAAGGGGGACCTTCGCGCCCAGGACGACATCGACCGCTGCACGGGGGTTGCCGGCTGTCCCCTCGTGGGCGGGGACGTGGAGGAGCACTCCACCGAAATCCCGGACATCCAGCCCGAGCTGATCGAGGAGGGTCCCGACGAAGCGCCCGGAGATTACCCCGGGACGGTCTGTCGGTACGACGTTGGGGCCGACAACACCAAGACGTTCAACGGCCCCTCCGATTTCTCCACCAGCGACAACGGCAACGACTGTTCGGGCGGGGGGACCATCTACGTGGAGAACGACGGAAACATGAAGATTGAGGGCATGAACCCCTCCGTCGCCGGGGACTTCACGTTCGTGGCCGACGGCTCCATCACCATCAACGACGTGCAGGGGAACAACGGCCACTTCGAGAACGACCAGTTTTCGTTCATCTCCCTGAACGAGTGGATCAAGATGCAGAACACCTCCGGGGACATCGAGATGGACGCCTCCTTCTACGCCCCGACGGAGGGGGACCTGACGGGGGACGACCTCTGTAACCCGGTTCAGGTGGGCTGCGTGAAAGTCGAGGAGGGCGACGGGGACCTGACGATCAACGGAAGCATCGTGGCCGGCACGCTGGCCAAGGTTGAGAACCAGAACCGCTTCCGGATGAACTGGCAGCCCAACACCGACGTGCTCCCCGACGAGCTTCGTCAGCTCACCAAGAAAAACGACGTTCCCGACTACTGGGAGATCCACCTGATCGACTGAAGCCCGGGGGGCTGGAACGAACCATCCCGGCGCCGGATCCGAACCGGTCCAGGTGCCTTTAGACCTTCCTCGGGGGCTCAGCCCCTCCTTAGCCCCCTCGGGCCAGCAGAAGCGAATCCGCGGTGGCCTCCAGCTCGACCCGTTCGACCTCCCCGAAGCCGGCCGCCTCCAGGAAGGATCGGTACTCCGACAGGGTGTAGTTGCGCCCGGTCTCGGTGGCCAGCAGCATCATGAGGTCGAAGAGCACGGCGTCGGGCGGGCCGGTCTTCGTTTCGTTCAGCAGGTAGTCCCGAATCGCCGCGATCCCCCCGTCCGCCAGGGCCCCGCCGGTCCGGTCGAGGATCGTTTGTACCTCGTCCGGGCCGAACATGTGCAGCACCGACGAGATCAAAACCAGGTCGAAGCCCTCCCCGTAGGTCTCGTCCTCCAGCAGGTCCAGGGGCCGAACGTCCACGCGATCCCCCAGTCCGTCCCGGCGCACGTACTCCCGGGCCTCGGAGATCACGTCGGGCAAATCGGCCACCACGGCCCTGGCCCCGGGGGCCCGTTCGAGCACCGCCCGGGCGTAGACGCCGGACCCACCCGCCAGATCCAGCAGCCGGCCCGACCCCAGACGGGGGGCGAGGATCTCTGCCAGCTCGGCTTTGTCGAAGGCCGATCGGGCCTCCATCGCGGCGATGAATTCCGGGGTGAAGGTCTCCTCGTCCTCCTCCCGAAACCGATACGCCGGGCCCTCCTCGATCGCCCGATCGAGGTCTCCCCACATCTCGTAAACCTCGTGCAGGTGGCGAAGAATCGGCCGCAGGTCCGCGTCTCCCTCGTCGGTCAGGCAGGCCCGAACCTCGGGCGGGCAGCGGTAAGCATCCTCCTCGACCTCCAGCAGCCCCAGGCCGACGAGGGCCCGACAGAGGCGCTCCAGGGCGCGGGGGTCCTCCTCCGGACGACGGACGGTCTCAAGGGAGGCCCCCTCCCCGATCCGATCGAAGAGGTTTCGCTGCACGGCGGTGAGCACGGCGGCCGAGCGCCGGAACCCCAGGGCCTCCCCCATGAGCTTTCGTGCGAACGCGGCGAGGTCGTCGTTTCCGGTCATGACCGGAGGTCCCGGGGGACGATCCCGGGCATCCCCGGGGGTGGGGTCAACCATTTTCTCCCCGGGAGGGGTGACCCGGCTCGTCCGGGCGGGTGTGCTCCACCTGCCGAAGCAGGCCGTTGAGGCTCAGGACGAGGTCCTCGAAGAAGTCCCCCTCCCGCACGTCCACGGTGTCGATCTCACCCGTCTGAGCCATGCGGTCCAGCTCCCGGCTGATCCGGTAGATCGGCCCCGCGATGCGGTTGGAGATCCACATCATCAGCAGCACGAACACCGCCACGGTGATCAGGTACGTGCCCACCACGAGATACCCCATCAGCATGAAGGACTTCTGAACGTGCGAGACCAGCGCCGGGGAGGGGAGAAACTCGTACAGGCGGTTGAAAAAGACGTTCAGCAGGAAGATGATGTAGGCTCCCAGGGGAAAGCTGCTGAAGATGATGGCACCCGAGACGACCGTGATGAGCCCTCCCTGCAGGGGGATGTTCACCAGCGAAAACCATCTCCGTTCTTCCATGGCGTGCCTCCCGGTCCAGCCGGAATCGAATCCTGCGGTTGAAGGAACGTGACCGTTGAAGAACCAACCGTCCGAGTATTGAACATCCTGCGTCGAAACTCAATGATCGAAGCTCGACGACCGGTCACCGTACTCCCCTACGGTGGAAAGTCTGCCATGATCTAGGGCGCCTCAATTCGATCGCCGAAAGGACGTGGTGCGACGTGAAGCCCCGAAGGACCACGCCGGGCTCGGGAAACGGACGGGAACGCGGGTCCATGGTGGTGGCCCTGGCGTTCTTCCTCGTGCTGTTTCTCTTCGTGGCCGCCTTCGCAGTGGACCTCACCCGCTATTATTCCCTTCAGCGCAAGACTCAGTCCCTGGCCGACGGCGCGACGCTGGCGGCGGCTCACACGCTGAATCGTGTGGACGTCCTGGAGGACCTGGATCGCTCGCGGATCGTGGCGGAGGCTCGACGGTTCGTCGCCGGGCGACGGGACTACGACGAGGATGTCTTCGAGATCACCGCCGACCTGAGCCGGGGTGACGTCCAGGCGGCCCGATTCAAACCCCGGCCGCCCGACCGGGCGGATACCCACTACCGGATCGGACTGAACGTCAAGCACGCTTTCGAGCCGTATTTTTTGCCCCGGGGAATTTTCGGGGACCAGTATTTGCTGGTGCAGTCCCAGGCCGTCGCCGAGATCGTGCCGGTGTTCAGCACAAGCAACCTCTTCGACGCCCCCGAGCCGGGCCCCCCGATACCGCCCCTGCGGCACGCGCTGTACTCGAGGTTGGACATCAAATCCGAGGACTTCGGCAACCAGAGCTGCCTGACGGTCAACGGCAGCCTGCACGCCGACAGCGGCTACATCCGGTTCGAGGAAATGGACGATCCGAACGGCTGCGGGCCCGGGGAAGGATCCCTGCGCATCAACGGAGACCTCGAGGCCGGCCGTCCGCTGCCCGGCGGGACCTGCGCCGGGGGTCCCAACCCCGGCGCCGGGTGCGTCGTCTTCGAAAACGTGAACGGAAGCATCGTCGGTGACATCATCTACAGCACGGACGTCATCAGTTCCAGCGGCCCGACCGAGGAAGGGGACCGCATCCACGCGGATCCGGGTCAGGAAACCCTGGTGGTTCCGCCCACCCCCGATGAGGACCCGGATCAGTACCCCGGCGCGGTGTGCACCGTCCAGGGCAACTACACCGTGGGCGGCTCGGACGACCTGGTGGGGGAGGACGGCACCGACTGCTCCGGCGGGGGCACCTTCTACGTGAGGGACGGAAGCCTGACGGTGACCGACTTCACGCCGGAGGGCAAGTACAGCTTCGTGGCCGACGACTCCGTCACCCTGGACAACTTCGATGCCCTGGGGTCCACGGAACTGTTCGTCTACGCCGTCGACGGCTGGATCAAGGTCCAGAACATCAACCAGGCCCTCACGATCAACGGCTCTTTTTATGCGCCCGGGAACGGAACCGGCGGGCTGTGCAACCCGGTCCAGCCCGGCTGCATCAAGTTCGAGGATGCTCAGCAGAACGACGTGATGATCAACGGGTCCCTGGTCTCGGGTACCCTGGCCAAGTTCGAGAACGTTCGGCGGCTGACCCTGAACCACCAATCCAACGAGGATGTCCTGCCCGACGATCTGCGTCGGCTGAAGCGGCCGAATCGAATCGCCGACTACTGGAAAATCCACCTGATTCACTGACCTCGCTTCGATTCCCCCCGCGCGTCCGGCCGGTACCCGAACGACGCCAGCACGTCCCCCAGCGGGCTGGTTTCGGGAAGGTCCTCCGGGAGGGCCGAATCGACGCCGCGGGGCGGCCCGGGGGCGCTCGCTCCGTCCAGCGCCGCCAGGGCCCGGGTGACGCGGTCGGCGTCGGCTCCGAGCCAGGCGGCCAGATCGTCCAGGGTCGACTCGGGTTCCTCGATCAGGGTTCGGTGCCGGACGACCCGAAGCTCCGCGAACCCACGGGCTTCACCCAGGGTCAGCCGCCAGGAGAACCCCCAGGTCAAAAGGAAGGACGCCCGCGCCGAGTGGTTCCGGGCCGGTTCGAACCCCCAGGCGCGGTGTTCGTCCTCCGGCAGCTGGGTGCGAAGTTCGTAGAGTCGGCGCTCGAGTCGATCCTCCACCGAGGGGTCCTCCCGCCAGGTTGCCCAGGTGGAGAGGGGATGGCGCACCAGCAGGATGGCCCGGCCCTCCGGGAAAAGATCCACCAGCAGCCCGGTCCGCCCGAGAGCCCGGTTCAGGTGCAGGTGCGCGGGATCGCCGTCGCGGTCCACCAGCCGCCGGAGGTAGGCTCCCAGGTCCGGGTCCTCGGCCAGTCGGGACCGGTAGTACCCTCCCCGACCGAACCGTGGGACGTACCCGAGGTCCGCGGGGTTCCCCCGGTTCAACAGCCCCGTCTGAAGCTCTCGCCGGTCCGGTTCGTCCGTCCCCTCCGGCCAGGCCCAGGGGTGCTCCTCGAGGGTGTGATGGTACTCTGCCAGCCGGGGGTGGAGGGGTTCGAAGACGTGGCGGCGCTCCGGGGCGAGCGCCCGGAGGGCGCGGTGAAGTTCCACGTCCCCGGGGCCCGTCAGGCCGAGGGTGAGCAGCGGAGGCTCGGGCATGGAGGGGTCCGAAGCGGAGGTTATGGCGACCGGGTGGCGAGGTCGTCGATCCCGTGCTCGTCGGCGCCGAAACGTTCGATCAGATAATCACGCGTGTCCGGATCGACCGTGAAGAACAGCATCTGCCAGTCGTCCTCCATCAGGGGTTCCAGGAGGTCGATGGCCCGCCGCTTGCGGGCGGGGAAGTAGGTCAAAAACGGATCGTCCAGCAGCATGAAACCGGGTCGCTCACCGAACAGCCGGCGCAGCGCGACCAGCCGACAGCTCAGGTAAAGGTGCTTCCGGGCCCCGCTGCTGAGGACGGTTTCGGGAAGCTCGAGGCCGTCGGCGTGAACCGTCAGGCCCAGCGTCTCGGGGTCGAACTCGACCCGGTGTTCCTCCCCCATGACCGACCCGTAGAGGTGGGAGAGCGACCAGTCGTCCTCCCCGTTAGAACCCACGAGCAGTTCCCGCACCCGGTCCAGGTAGCCCTCCTCCAGCGAGTCCAGCAGCCTGAGGATCAGGGCCCCCGCCAGTCGGTCCCGCACGGCTTTTTCCAGTCGTCGGCCGAGGTCCCGTTTGACCTCGAACAGCGTCCCGGGCTCGTCGGGGTCGACCCCGAGTTCGTGAAGCAATTGGTCCTCGTCCCGAAGGGTTGATTCGACCCGGTTCAACTGTTCCTCACGGTCATGAAGCCGGGCCTCGAGTTCCTCCAGGGTGGCTCGCTGCTTCTTGAGTTCGGCCTCCAGGGCCTCACGGTCGTCCTCCGGCGGCGTGACGTCCTCCAGGGCCTCACGCCGCCGGTCCAGCACGGTCTGGATGTCGGGCAGGTCGAGGTCCTCCGCCTCCAGGTCCAGCCGTCCCTGCAGCCGGGACACCAGGTTCTCAAGCTCTCCCTCGATCTTCCGGCGATCCGCCAGGCGTTCCCGGTAGGTTTCGAAGTCCGGCAGCCCGGTTTTCTGACGGTAGGATTCGCAGGTCGCTTCGTGTTCTTCGATCGACGCCGCCAGGTTCTCGTCGTCCTCGGTCGGTTCCCGCAGTTCCTCCAGACGTTCCTCGAGGTTCTCGAGCCGGGTTTCCAGCGAGGACCGTCGTTCACCCTGTTCCTGCAGGGTACCCCGAAGCTGTTTCACCGCCCGGCGATCCTCCCGCAGGTACTCGTCGGGCGATGCGTCGGCGAAGGCGCGGAGTCGATCCGGGACCGAGGTCTCCTCCGGGGGGGCGGCGTCGAGTTCGTCGAACAGATCCCGGGACCGTTCGACGAGCGTTCGCCGACGTCGCCGCCGCCGGTAGCGAAGGCCGCCGGCGACGAGACCGGCCAGAAGTAGCACGCCGCCAAGCCCGTACGAGACGCCGACGGCCAGCCCGTCGAGCGGTATCCAGGGAACGCTCAGTAGAACCGCCAGCCCCAGCAGGACCGTCAGGGGAGCGACCCCTCCCGGCGGGACCGGGCCGGCCTCGAACCGGCGAAGAAGGTCCGCGGCCTGCTGCTGGAGCCCGAGGGTTTCCTCGCGTCGACGCTCGAGGGTTTCCTCGCGCCGTTCGAGTCGGTCTTCTTCCCGGTCGATCTCCGCCCGCAGCTCCTGGAGTTCCCCGCGGATGGCGTCCCGTTCCTCCTCGAGTTCGGCCCGCCTCTCCTCCCGGGTCTCCTCCCGCTGCCGCCGCTGCTTTTTGTCCCGTCGAAGGGCTTCGAGTTGATCCCGGGCCTGTTCCCAGGGGTCCTCGAAGGCCGGGTCGATGCGGCCGAACTCCTGCTGGAGCCGGTTCCGAAGGGTCAGCGCTTCCTCCAGCTCCCGCTCGGAGCGCCGCAGATCCAGCCGGGCCAGCTGTTTCTCGAGTTCCTCGATGGCCTGTTTCTTTTCCGGGATCGTTTCCTCCCGAAGGGCGTTGACGGTCTCCTGGAGGTCACGGCGCTGTTCCCGGCGGTGCAGCAGCTCGGCGAGACGATCCTCGGCCTCGTCGGCCCGGTCCAGGGTCGGCGCCACCTCGTTCAGGATCGTTTCCTTGAAGTGGTCGTTCCCTTTCGTGCTGGACCAGGCGAAGCGCCGCGCCGTGATGTTGGCCTGGTCGCAGATGGTTTTCTTGAGTTTTTCGACGTAATCGTCCTCCAGCCCTTCGATCACCGACGCGAGGGCCTTCCAGATGTCGGCGTCCTCCTGGGATCCTCCTCCCATTCCGACCTCGCTGGCCCGCACACACAGAAGCCGGTTCAACTCGGGCAGGTTCCACCCCAGCAGGCGGCTGAGTTCGACCCCGGCCCCCTCATCGGTGAAGGTGTAGGACTCCTCGCCCTCCGTCAGCTGGACGGTCGTGTCCGGG
>CAZEBV010000067.1:7680-11593 GCA_964510695.1 uncultured bacterium | reverse complement strand
CGTACGGGATCACCTCTGGATCGATCCCACCAACCCCGGTAAGCCGCAGGGTGTCCGGCGGGTGCACGAGGCGGGACACACGCTGGGCAATCACCTGCTGAAACACGAGGACCTCCGGGGCGTGAGCGACCCCGAGGTCCTCCGCGAAACCTTCGCCGCGTCCCAGGACATTTTCGAGGAGCGCTTCGGGGTGTGCCCCCGGTGGGTGGGCTATCCGTTCGCGGACGCGTTCCGGGACCCCGCGGCGCTGGTCCGTGCCGCGAAGGAGCACTTCGAGTTCGGTGCCACCCTCATTCCGGGCTGGAACCATCGGGAAACCCCGCCGCTCTTTTTGAGGCGGGACTCGATCTCCCCGGAGCTCCCGGCCCCGGTTGAGGCCGCCTGGCTTCGGGGCGGGTATGATCCCCTCTTCCGGCTGACCCACCTCACCGGCGGTCAAACAACCCTCGACTGACCCTCCCCCCATCCCTCGGAGTACCCCAGTTCGGGGAGGATCTCCCCCAGTTCCTCCTCCAAAAGATCAAGCTCCCGATCCGAGGCCCGGCGCCGCCACTTCGTGTTGGTGCCCCCCCGCAGCGCCGGCACGGGGGACGGGTAGTCACCCCGGGACAGCTCCAGCCCCTCGAGGATCCCGGCCAGCCCCTCCTCGGTGTTCGACTGAAGCTCCTCCAGGTGAACCCGCTGCCAGCGGCTCGCCGGAAGCGACGGTGCGACGGTGTGCACGAGGTCGGAGACCACCCTCCGCCAGTGACGGGCCGAGGCACGAAGCGCCCGGCGGGGATCGTCGGTGCCCCGGGCGAATTTCTCCCGGTTCGAGAGGCTCACGGCCCGGCCGTCCCGGACCACGTGCACGAAACGTGCGCGCGGAAGCAGGTCGGCGAGCAGGTCGGCCGCCCGGCTCAAACGGGGCAGCTTGCAGATCAGCCGATCACGACCCCAGGCGTTCAGCTCCCCGCCCAGGACCTCCTCGAACCGTGCGACCAGCTCGGCCGTGATGTCCCCTGACCGGTAGAAACACGGGTCGGGAGACATCTCACCGTCCTTCGGGGGCAGCAGATAATTCCAGGTCGCGTTGGCCTCCATGGGTCGGGGAACGACGTACTCCGTCCATCCCCGGCGTTTGCGCCAGGGAACCCCTGAAAGGCGGCGCATCACCCGATTGTAGAGGCTCCCGAACGGCAGGCGGAAGCGGCCGGGAACCGTGCCGTCACGCCGGGAGAACTGGGAGAACCAGCCGAACTCAGGATGCCGTCCGAGGAGACGGTACAGCACGGTCGTGCCCGAATGGGCCACGCCCAGCACGAACGTGACGCGATAATCCAGCATCGGTTGGCCTCCCCGGGAACCCCGAGCCGAAATCCACGTCCCGTCAGGTTCCCCAAGGCTAACAGGCCCCCGTTTCGGTCCTCACCCGAAAACCGGCGGTCAACCCCCGACCGGTCTGAAAGCTGTTACACTTCCGGAGTGGAACGGACCCCGCGGGACGACGGACCCGCGGGCCCGGAGCTTCGGTGGGGTCGCAGGCTCGCTCGACGCCGGACCATCCCACGACAAACCCGATCGTGAAAGGCAGGAACAAAACATGGGCCGCCAGCCCGACTTCCTCGGCCTCGGTGCCGAACGGGCCGGAACCTCGTGGATCTACGCCTGCCTGTACGAACATCCCGAAATCTGTGCCCCCGAAAAGGAACTCCATTTCTTCAGCCGCCAGAGGTACTGGCGGAAGGGATTCGGGTGGTACGAATCCCGGTTCGAATCGTGCAACCCCCACCAGCGTGTCGGGGAATTCTCAACGTCCTACCTGCATCACCCCGAGGCACCCCGCCGCATCCACGACCGGTATCCCGACGTCAAGCTGATCGTGTCGCTTCGCAACCCGGTCGAACGGGCCTTCTCCAGTTATCGAAACGACATCGCGGCCGGTGATCTCCCCGCCTCGACGGGTTTCGAGGAAGCGCTGGAGAAACGTCCGAAGTACGTCGAGATCGGCCGCTACGCCTCCCATCTCGAACGGTACCTCGAGCGGTTCGCACGGGACCAGCTTCTGGTGCTGGTGTACGAGACGAGCCGGGAAAACCCGGGCCGGTTCATCCGCCGAATTTTCGACTTCCTGGACGTGGACCCCGGGTTCGACCCCTCGATGCTGCAGCGCACGGTGAACCCGGGCCGGGACCCCAGGGTGCCCGGCCTGTCGGGTCTGTTGAACCGCGTCTCCAGGACGTTTCGCTCCACTTCGCTGCTGCGGCCGGTGTGGTGGCTGGCCAAGCTAAGCGGCCTGGGCACCCTGCTTCGCCGAGTGAACACCGACCCGGAACCCCGCCGTCTCAGCCCGTCGACCCGGGCTGAGCTGCACCGGGAATTCGCCCCCGACATCGACCGGCTCGAGGACCACCTAGGCGTGTCACTCGAACGCTGGCGTCCGCCGACCCCTCCTGAGGACCCCTGAGCCGCCCGTCCCACCGGGACGATCATCTCAGCGAGCGGTCCCGGACGGGCCGTCCCCGGTCGACGAATCGGCGCCCGCCTCCTCGAACGCCCGGATGACGCTTCCGGCCCAAGACGGGAGGGAATGCCGCTGGATCACGTAGTTTCGGGCCGTCCGCCCGTATTCCTCGATCTTACGTTCGGGGAGCCCCCCCCACTGCCTGAGCGCCCGGGTCAGTTCCCCGGGATCGGTGGACTCCACGTAATAGGGATACGGACGGAGCGGTGACAGATCCCGGAAGGCCGGGTTTGTCGTCAGCACGGGGCGGGACGAGGCCAGCGCCTCGAGGACGGATTTGTCCACGCTGTCGGTTCGGGAAAAATTCAGAAACAGGTCGTGCTGCCGCAGCAGCCGGGGCATCTCGGAATAGGCTCGCGGGCCGTGCCAGTGGATTCGTTCGTCCCCCCGCGTGCGGCGGCGTAATTGATCTTCGTAGCGCCGTTCGTCCTCCCGGACGCTCTCCCCGTACAGGTGAAGCTCAAGGGGCACCTCCGGGGCGGCGGCCCGGACCAGGCGCACCATCTCCTTCACCCGTTTGGTGGGAGAAATCCGGCCGGCGTGCACGAGCTGATACGGAGCCTCCAAAAACGGGACGCGTCCCCCGTCGGACGGGGCGAACCGGTCCGTGTCGATGCCGTGTCCGATCACGGTTTTCCGGGGAGTCTCAAGCGGGAAGCTCTCGTCGCTGGCAGTCAGTACCCGATCGATCACCGCCAGGGCGAGCCGCATCGTCCAGGGGGGATGACCGTGAGTTTTCCACATGAACACCGGTTTTCCGAACACCCGAAACCAGGGACCCGCCAGCAGGGAAAAAAGCTGGATCTGGTGCACGAAGAGGCCCGAGGCCGAGGCGGCCAGCGGAAGGATCAACCGCCACAGACGAAGGGTTTTGAGGAGACGACCCCGCCGGGAGGACGGGGCCAGGGCATGTACGGTGACATGGGACGGCAGATCGTACTCGCCCGTTCTCAGGGCGATGACGGTGACCTTTCGGCATCGTTCGGCCAGCGCCCGGATCCAGTGCAGGGTGACCCCCAGGTTGGCGTCCGACGCGTCGACCGTCTGGGTCAGAACCACGAGATGTCGGATGAATTTTCCCCTCCCGGCTCGTAACCTAAGCTGAGGTCTCCGGTGGAGTCTATAAACAGATCCTGTCGTGTTGAACCTCGGACGGGCCGTGAAAGCGCCTGCTGCCGGTCGGCGAATACGACCGGTCGTCCGGCCCCGGGTGGGCGTTCTGTTCGGCGGCGGGAGTTTTCTCACCCTGGACTGGAGATCCTTGGTGGGCTGGATTATCAGCCCGAGCGCCTAGGGACTGTTTCTCACCAGCTGGTTCCTGGGCCACCAGTGGCCCATCGAACTGTATACCCATTTCTACCCACAGATGTGCATTGGACTCCTGTTTCTCACTGGACTCGGCTACGTGTG
>CAZEBV010000067.1:0-7670 GCA_964510695.1 uncultured bacterium | reverse complement strand
GTAGTCTTGTACTCCTCACCTTGCTACTAGTAGTCTATTCATCTCCTTTCCTAATAGATGCTGGGGTCCGAGTGGCCGGGATCAATCAGGATCAGGCCAAAATAAATTTTTCGATGGTGCTGTTCAACACTGGATCAGACGTCTCCCCCGTACAGAAGCTCATGCAGAAAGCCCAGTATCTCAACGCGGATATAGTGTTCCTCCAGGAGGTAAGACGGAACCACACGGACTACCTGAAGGATCTTTGGGACACGTTTCCTTATCAATCGTCCCGGCAACGATCCGACAACCTCGGCCTTGCCGTCCTTTTCAAATATCCCCTGGAAGGTGTGAGGATCTTTAAGGTGGCCGGGCGTCAGGTCCCATGGATCGAGGGGAGCGGCCAGCTTCAGGACAAGGCGGTAAGCTTCTTAGCGGTGCATGCCTTCCCCCGTTCAGCCGTAAGCTCTTCGAGGCCCGAAATCGTCACCTGAAGTGGATCGACCGGTATCTATCCAGGACGGAATCCGCTGAGCTGGTCCTGGGTAACCTGAACGTCTCACCGGGTTCCCCATATCTTGAGCCCTTGCTGAGTGGAAACAACTATGAACACTACGCTGAGGGCAGCCCATTCTGCGTAACATTCTGGGCCGGCAATCGCCTGTTTTGGACGGCCATTGATCACGTGTTCTTCCGTCCGGAACACCTTAAACAAACCCATTTCGATCCTGGAGGAAACGTCCGGTCCGACCACTTTCCGATCTACGTTGCAATGGCTACTCGGCCGTAATGAGTGTTAGCGGATTGAACCCACGATCGCTTCTTTGTAAGGCTCGACCCGCGGATCTTGTCTGATCCGGAATGATCCCGCCTGACCCGGTCCTATAACCCCTCGAAGCGCTTCTCGGCGTTCCCTTCTCCCGTCTGATCCAGCGTCATACCAGCTGACTCAGACTCTCAAACCACGAGATGCCGCGAGATTTTGACCACGAAGAGTTTAGGGAGAGAGATAGTGAATGGGGTCCTTTACACAAAGGAAAACACAAACTAAAAGGACGGATTTAAGGTCAGCCGAACCCCCCGTAATACGTCCGGGCGATCGTGCGTCCCGGAGCAGTTTCAAGCAGGATGGTGTCCCGGAGGTTACGGAGGGATGAGGTCCAGGGCGTCGGGGCGGAGCGCTCGATCAGGCAGCTCTGTCCTCCGCCTGCAGTCGTATTGTCACCCGATGAAGTCTCGGTGCTCTTCGTATCGGCCTGAGCCTGGTAATGAACGTCATGGCGAAGCTGAGTCCAGGGGATCTCCGTGAATTTTCAGGTGATCTGGAACCAGGAGAGATCGATTCAGGCACTCAAGAGAAGGCAAAAATACAGGACCTCGTTCAGGCAGTCTGGCACTTTTTTCGGGTTCGAGGCATCTCAGCGTGAAGGTCCAAAAATTAGCGCCGATGGAGTCGGTGTTCTGGGGTTCTCCCGAGTTGTCATTTGATATTGAATGCCACGGATGAACCGTCCAGGGATCCAGTCGGGCTTCCATCTTTGGTAGATGTTAAATTTTGAGGAGGGTAAGGTCGCTAGAGAGAAAACGAGTTATCGGCAGGTGAAGTCTCAGCGGTCCCCCTTGTATACCGAGGAGGGAACCAAAGAGGGCGTTGAACTCATTCTGTCCGGCTTTAAAGATGATAATCGAATCGAGTGGAGGAAAGACAACAAGGTCAATATCCTCAGTACGGAGATCATTCCCCATGACCATCGCCTTGTAGATCAGACCCGTGAACGTAGACGCAAGCGCCTCTATGAGGAAGGGTTTCGTCCCTTGGATACCCGCAGGGAAGGAACCGTCCGGCGGCACATCGAAGTCAGAGCTAAAGCAGACGAGCGAGGGGCATGTATCCAGAGCCCGAGCGGAAACCATCGCTGCCATCAAAACGTAGCGGGTGATGCAGGATGAATAGCCTGCGGAAGTGGTTCCTATATGCCAGAACCCGCCTTCATCACACCAACGCCCAACGGGCCATGATCCGTGATTGGGTTACCCCACCCCTATTAGACGTGGGGTGCGGTGACGGGTGGCTTCTTCAGGGCGAAGGACAACGAGATGGTCTCGATAACGCAGACAGAAATGTGCTACCAAAACATGCCCACGAGCATGACATCACCGAGCCGTGGCCTGTCGAAGATGAGAGTTACCGGACTGTCACCGCCATCCACGTCGTCGAGCACCTAAACCCCCGCGATTTCTTTCACGTCTTTCGGGAGGCCGAGCGGGTGCTTGAGAGGGGGGGTCACCTGGTCGTAGAGACACCGGGCGTGTCCCGAGTGTGGTGGACGATTGACCATGTGAAACCCTATCCGCCCCAGGCAATCAATAAGTGGCTGGAACGAGATCAATACAAACCCGTGCCTGATTTTGAAATGATCTGGCGCTTGGATTGGGGACGGACGGAGCTTAAAGTCCTGCGTCCGTTTGGCCATTTTCTGGCAAACCTCGGGCTCTTGAATCCGACTCAACATCTCATGGTTTTCAAGAAGGGAAAAAATGACCGTGGACCAATTTGATTTTTTGAAAGGAAATTCTCCAAAGTGAGATTCCTCTCAACCGTGGATTTAAATTTGATAATCGTGCAGGGATAGCTCGGTTGGGGTCCTTATCCCAAGCGTTGTTTAATAGCTCCGTACAACAGTACCAGGAAAACGATCACGTAGCCCCGCGTAGCTTCATTGGAGCCGGTCAATCAGCCTCATTGATCAACCCGAGATCAACCCGAAGAGACGTTCAGTATGTAACTGCCCTGGACTTCAATTCGGGATCCACGGATTCTGCATCAACCGCTGCCGGACGCTGCCCGCACGGGACCTCCCCGGGCTCAAAACAATCCCCGTCCGGCCGTGGTTCTTCACCGACGCTCCGACGGTTACCCTCCGCATTCTATTCCACCGGCTGCTGCGGCATTGGACACACCGCCGACGTTAATGGTTCCCGCCCGCGATCACCCGACCGTCCACGGGAGGCCGAGGCGGAAGTTTGGGTATAACCCCCTCTTCATCATCGACCTGCCCGATATGCCCGACAGTGTCCGCGACCGCCGTGAAAAGACCCCCGTTCGTGAGTAAAAAGGCACGGTCAGACGTCGGGAACGCCGACGGATTCCGGCGACGGATCGTCCACCACGTCCTCAACGATGGCGACGCAGCGGGGGCCAAGCTCACGGCGCCATTTGTCGTTTCGGTTTTCCATGGCCGGCCCGTCTCCCAGACGGACGCTGGAAAAGTCGAGGCCACAAAACTCAAACAGATCGTGCAGGATTGACCGGGGATCCCGGGTAAGGTAAGAATATTTCACCTCGGCCAGTTCATTCGGAAATTCACGGTGGGCCCTCCCGGCCCGATCCACGCAGACCTTCCAGCGGTAGGCGCCCATCCAGGCGAGTTCCTCCTCGGTGTAAAACTCCCCGAGTTCTGCCGTCTTATTCTTCTGGACGAACGAGTTGACCGCCGCCCGGGCGTCACGAAATAGATGGATGACCCGCGGGGCTTCAAACCAGTCCATCAGGAGGGGAATCCGCACCGTGTTAAAGGGGTTCTTGTGGAGCAACCGTTTCCCGCGCAGTCGCGAATACCATCCAAAAAGCCTCCTGACCCGGCGGCGATGGGAAGGCCGGTGCGGTCGGGGAACCTCGTGGGCGTGCACACCGGTCCCCACGAACCCGGGAATCGATGAGCGGCTGCGCGACCGGTCGTGCCAGAGATAGTAGTGCGGTTCCCAGACGTGGTTGGCCTCCGACCAGGCGCACAGCCGGGGGGACAGGTTCAGGTACGTTTCAAGCAGCCGGGTGCCCGAACGCTGGGCCCCGACGATAAAAACAGGACGGTCGAGTTCGATCGGACCACGAACCGTCGAAGCTAGACGGGTGAACAACCCAAACGCCTCGAACGCGGCGCTTTGCAGAAGCGCTCCAGGTCTGATCATGTGATGCGGCCCCTCCCCGTGGTTGATGGATCGCCCGGGGACGACCGGGGTCCAGGCAGACAGGGCGATCGGAAGCGCCCCACCGCGGCCCGTGTCATCTAACGACTCGCGCTGGAAGGGTATAATCCACCAAACCCGTCCGAACCACGTACGCTCCAGCAGCCAATCCCATCATGGATTCCCGAATCATCCCGGGCGAAATGAATGTTAAGATCCCCTGATTCGTTCTTGGACGGACGCGGTAATTGGAGAGCCCCATGGTCAACATGTTGACCGTCCCGCCCGATGGAGCGAGGGAACCGTCCCCATGAAGCTCATTTACGTCTGCCGGGCCCGGATCCCCAGCCGGAAAGCCCATGTCACCCAGATTCACAAAATGTGCGACGCACTCCAGCAGGAGGTTTCCGTCGAATTGCTGCATCCCGCCGAGCCCGGAAAAAACCCGGATCCCGAGGCACTGAAAAAATTTTACCATCTTCGCGAGAGCCTTTATTACCGCACCCTGCCCTGCCTGAACATCAAGTGGCTTCGAAACTCGACGCACCGCCTGGGATTTTACCTGTACGCCTTTAGCTACCTCGTCATGGTACTGATGGTCCTTCTCCTCGGGTCTTCGGCCGCGAACCGGGTGGTTTATTCGAGGGATCGCGTCGTCTCCCTGGTGCTGTCGCTGCTTTCACCTTTTCATTCGCTGCCGGTCTTTACCGAGCTTCACGACATCCCGGGCACCGTCGATCCCCCCCTTGCCGCGCTCTGGAAAAAACACGCCGGGCTCGTGGTCATCTCCAAACGGCTCAAAAAGGACCTCATGGACCTCGGGTACGAATCCCGGAACATCCACGTCGCCCCCGACGGCGTCGACCTGCGTCAGTTTTCGTTCACGGCATCCCGGGAGTCCCTGCGCCGCCGGCTCGGGCTTCCGACCGATCGTCCGATCGTCGGATACACCGGACACCTCTACTCGTACAAAGGCCCCGGGGTCATTCTGCGTCTGGCCGAGGCGATGCCGTCCGTTAACTTCGTCACGGTCGGTGGACTCGACCATCATCTGGCCCGGTTCCGGGAACAAATATCAACCCGGAACCTGGACAACCTCACTGCGGTCGAGTTTCAACCCCACAGCAGAATTCCACAATACCTGAAAAGCTTCAACGTCCTGCTGCTTCCCCTCACGGCGCAGAAAAGCCAGCAGACAAAATACTCGAGCCCCCTTAAGTTATTCGAGTACCTGGCGGCCGGGCGCCCCATCGTTGCTTCGGATTTACCCGCTCTGCACGAAGTTCTCACGGACGGTCGAGACGCACTTCTGGCCGACCCCCGGAACCCGGCTGATTTTCGTGCCAAGATTGAAACGCTGCTCGCCTCCCCCTCCCGGGCACAAACCCTGGCTCGACACGCCCGGGAGCTCTCCGAGGACTACAGCTGGGACACCCGTGCTCGAAACGTGCTGTCGTTCGTCCAGGAACGGACTGACGGGGGACCCGTTCAAAACCGTCATGCACCGGGGACCCCTTCTTAAAGGCGGTCATGCGACGGGCCGTTGTATGATGTCGGGAGGCGGACTTCCCGATCTTCCCCGAACCCGCGCCCAGGACGGTATCGCGGGACGTCCCGTCGTTATCAGCCGGGTCATCCGTTCTCGCATCACCCACCGACGGCCTCCGGGCAGAATCACCACCCGGGAGATCCCGGGTTTTTCCGGCAAACAAGTGGAAGAAAAAAACCTGGCGGCCCGAACAGAATAAACCGGCAACCAGAACCCCCCAGAAGGAGAAAGCGGTTACATGAGCCGACCGTCCTGGCGTGACAGACTCAAAAATTGGTTCCCCCTGTTTGCGGTGCGCAACCTGTCCGCGCTGTTCAGTTCCCAGGTGTTGGCCTTAATCACGGGCCTCGTCTACAGCGTCATCGTCGTACGGTTTCTGGGGGCCTACCGTTACGGTCAACTCCTGATCGTAATGAGTGCCGGGGACATTTTGGTCCACGTTTCCTACCTGAAGGTCTCCACTCCCCTCACCAAACTTATCCGCGAATCCATCGATCGGGATGCGTTCGCCGATTACCGAAAATACTTCACCGCCTCACTCGTCTGGCAAACTTTAAGCGCGTGTCTCGCCCTGTTCGCACTCGGGATGGGCTACGCGGCGGAAGGGATCCTGGACTGGTTTGAAAAAAATTGGTTTATCCTGATTCTCCCCTATCTCGCCAGCCAGATTCTGCGCAAATACCGTTCGGTCATCACCGACCTTTTTCAGGCGGAACAGCTCTACGGCAACCTGAGCGTCATGCAGGTGACGAGTTCCTCGATCCTGGACTTTCTTCCCCTTCTTTTCCTTCCGTGGGGCATCCCGGGGATTCTCCTGGGCTACCTGACCGCCGAATGCCTTATCCTCGCTGCTCACATCATGCTGTGGTCCCCTCCCGTTTCACCGCCGAAAGCCTACCAGCCGCACCTACAGTGGAGCTATCAGTCCTTCGTGACCCTGTTCAACAGCTCCCGCGATTACTACCTGGCGAAGTTCGTGGACAAGAACGGTGGCAAAGTCGCCAACCTCATGATCGCGTGGCTGGCCGGAGCCGCCGGGTTGAGTTTCTACAACATCGGCCAGAAATTTTATAAAGCCTTCAACCCGATCTTTCCAACCCTGAAGACCTATTTGTTCCCGAGGTTGATTCAGAAGTGGAACCAGAGGAAGGACGAGTTCTTCTACACGTTCGGGAAGTTCCTCGTGAGTTCATGGGCCGTGGTCCTGGGAGCCGGTGTGATCATGGGCCTCGCCGTACCGTACGTTCTCCCCTGGCTTTACGGGCAGGAGTTCGGTCCCTCCGTCCACGTCTTTTATATCCTCCTACCGGGCTACCTGATTTCGCTGCCGCCGGGCAACATCTTCCGAGAGGTGAGCTTCGCCGCGAATAACGTGAGTTTTTACCGGGATATACATTCTCTAAGCATGGGCCTTTATCTGGTCCTCATCCTGGTCCTCACCTGGCTCTGGTCGTTTCTCGGGGCCGCGGGAGCGTTTACGCTGCGACGTATGATCGTCAGTGGTCTTATACTTCACTGGTACTGGAACCTGTACCGAACTCATGCAACGGCCCCCAGGGAGCATCAATAGTCCGATGGACAGGCCCCCCCAGGATCATCAGTGCAGATGGCCCGATTTTTACCTGATCAGCCCCCCGAAATGTGCGACCCGCTGGACGTTTGCGAGCCTGCGGGAACACCCGGACGTCTATCTCCCACCCATAAAATGTGTGGACTTCTTCACCATTCACTACCATAAAGGGGAAGGTTGGTATCGGAGAAAATTTAACAATGCAGCCCCGAATGCCGTGGTGGGGGACTACACCCACAATTACCTGCAGTCCCCGGTGGCCTACCGACGGATCCGGGAACATCATCCCGAAGCGCAGTTCGTATGCTGTCTCCGTCAGCCCGTGGAGAGGGCCTTTTCGTTCTATTGGCACCTCAAAAGCACGGGGCGAATCCAGTACGATTTCGCGGAAGTATTGGAGCGCTACGAACTGTTCCAGCAGTTGATTGAACCCGGGTTTTACGATCTGCACCTCGAGCGCTTCTTCGAGCACTTTCCGAGGGAAAACTTCCTGGTTCTACTGGTGGACGACCTGGCCCGGGACGACGTGGAGTTCATCCGACGGGTGTATTCGTTCCTCGGCGTGGATCCCTCCCATCATCCCGATACGCTGGGTCGAACGATCAA
>CAZEBV010000066.1:0-11665 GCA_964510695.1 uncultured bacterium | reverse complement strand
GTCTGTCCGGGGGACAGCGTCAGCGGATCGCCATCGCCCGCGCGCTGCTCAACGACCCCGAGATCATCCTCCTCGACGAGGCGACCTCCGACGTCGACAGCGCCACGGAGATCCTGATTCAGCGCAGCCTCAAGCGTCTTTGCGAGGATCGGACGGCCCTGATCGTGGCTCACCGGCTCTCCACGGTGATTCACGCGGATCGGATTCTGGTGTTCGACGGGGGACGCATCGTGGAGCGGGGGACCCACCGGGAACTCCTCGAACGGAGGGGGTACTACGCCGACCTCTGGGAGGCCCAGACCGACGGTGACGGTGACCGGCGGGTTCAGGATCCCCCGTCCCCGGCGGAGGAAGGACGGGAGCTGTCCCGGTAAAGATCGGATTCCCGGTAGCGCTGGAAGACCCGCCGAAGAAGCACCTTGAGGATCGCGGCCAGCGGGATCGCGAACAGCAGCCCCAGAAACCCGAACAGTTTGCCGAAAAGCATCAGGGCGAAGATGACCACCACCGGATGAAGCCCCACGGCTCCTCCCACGATGTTGGGCGTCAGGACGTTGCCCTCGAGGGACTGAACGACCACGAACACCCCCACCACGGTCAGCACCCAGTAGGTCATCCCGAACTGGTACAGCGCCAGTACCAGGGCCATCGAAAAGCCCACCGTCGGGCCGAGGTAGGGGACGACGTTCAGCAGCCCGCTCAAGAAACCCACCAGGAACCCTCCCTCCAGCCCGACCAGTAGGTACCCGCCGCCGTAGAGGACGCCGAGGGTCAGGCAGACGATGAGATGGCCCCGGAAAAACGCCCGCATGAGCTCGTCGATCTCCCGAAGGGTCGACCGAAGTTCGCTCCGGTACCGGGGAGGCACAAGGCGGCTGAACTGTTCCAGGATGCGGTCGAAATCGCGCAGAAAATAGATGACGGAGAACAGGAACACGATGAGGTTCACGATGACCCCGAGGACGCCCAGCGTCCGGGTGGCGAACAGGACCAGGAGGTCGGTGCTTCCCGTGAGGGTCTCCGCGACGGTACTGAGGTGATCCCGGAGGAACTGCAGGGTTCCTTCGAGCAGGTCGGCCGTGTCCCCGGTCCTCATGAACGCGTCCAGGTATTTCTGGAGCGAAACCGGCAGCCTGGATCGAAGCCCGTTGACGACGTCCGGCGGGTTCTCGAGAAGCCCGCCGAACCCCTGCGCGAACTCCACCGCCTGGTCCGCCAGGTAATAGCCCAGGAGAACCAGGAGCAGGGTCAGAAGCGTCAGCACCATCACGGTGGCGCTCACCCGGTTGAGCCCCCATCGAGCCTCCAGCCAGTCCACCGGAGGATCGAGCATGTAGGCCACGATGAAAGCCAGGAAAAACGGCAGCAGCACGTCACGAACCAGGTAGACGAAGACCAGAAGGAAGAGGGTCCCGGCCGTGAGAAGCACGAGCTGGAACCAGGGGTTCTCGAGGACGTCCCCCGGCAGCAAACGGTTCACGGGCGGCGGGGTCGAACGATCGGGGTCGGTTCCGAAAAGAGGCAGGCAGAACCTTTCGGAACAGCGGGACGGGACGAAGGGTGCATGGACGGGCCTTTCCAACGCATGGAATCGGCTACGACGCACGATGGATAGGCGGCATAATAGCAAATCATGCTCACCGGATGGTCCCACCGACGATCAATTTCCCGCCCGGGAGGAAGCTCATGCGCCTGAGCCAGCTGGAGATCCGCCAGATCGAGGTACCCTACGGCCCGGATGGATACCACCCGTCCTGGCTTCCTCACGTCCACCAGCACGTGTTCCCGACGACGCTCGTGAGGGTTCACGACGCCGAAGGGCACGTCGGGGTCGGCGCCACCAACTGCTTCGGTCGGGAGGTCGTAGATTTTCTTCGTGACAACGGGGGGCGGCTGCGCGGCCGGACCCTTCGCACCCCCGAGGACGTGGAGGCGATCACCGACGAGCTGATCGAGGCGGCACGGAACTCGGGGACGCCCTCCATGCTTGGCGTGGCGGGTTCCGGAGCCGCGTCCGGGGGGGACGACCGTACTGTGGATTGGGGAGGGGTCCTGGGGGAGATCATGGCCGACCCGCTGGGCATGCGGTTAATGACTCAGCGGAACATTCCACTCGAGAATCGCCCGTGGTGCCTGGACGTCGCCCTGTGGGACCTGCTGGGAAAGGTGAGGGAAGAACCCGTCTGCGATCTACTGGGACGGGAACGGGATCGCGTTCCGGTCTACGCCAGCACGGGAGTACGTGTGAACGAGCGAATCGAGCGGTTCTGCGGGCGGCTCGTCGACGAGGGGATCCCTCAGGTCAAACTTCGCGTTCACGCCAGCGGGGAGGAACTCGACGAGGAACTCGAGGCCGTCGAGCGCATCATCGACGCTTACGGGGAGAGCCTGGGGGTCGGGGTGGACGCCAATCAGGCCTGGACCCCGCTGCCGCCGTTCTGGGACCGGGGAACGGCCATCGAGGTCGGTCGCCGCCTGGACGCGATCGGAGGGGCCTGGCTGGAGGAACCCCTCGGCGGTCGGGACCTCGACGGGATCCGGCGGGTGGCCGAAGCCACGGAACTCCCGATCGTCGGGGGGGAACTGGAGTCGGGTGAAGAGCACCTCGTCGAACTGATGGCCGCCTACGACGAAATTAACCCGGACGTCGCCATGGCCACCGGGTTTACCCTCGGGCGGCGAATCGATCGGGCGGCCCGCGAGCGGGCGATCCACTGGGTGCCCCATACCTGGGACCTGGGTCCCGGCGTGGCGGCCGGGCTGCAGATGGCCTGCGCGATGGATGAATGCCCCCGCCTCGAGTTCCCGTGGGATCCCTGGTGGACCCCCGAGGACCCTGATTCGATCATGCAGAAGCCGCTTCGGCCGGTGGACGGCCACCTGGAGGTGCCGGACCGGCCGGGTCTGGGGATCCGGCTGGACGAGGACCGCCTCGATCGGGGCACCCTCGAGTGCTGGACGATCGACCTGGAGCCCCCGGGCGGCGATCCGGTGGTTTGATACACTGCCGTACGGGGTGATGACATGGGGGATCGGCGCTCCGAGGCCAAACGCCGTGAGGACGAGAAACTGCGGAAGCTTCAGTGGATGGTAAGGATCACGGCCCGTGTTCTGAGCCAGCAGTCGATGAGCCTGAGACGGGCGATTCGTCACGTGGAGGGGCTCAGACGGTTCGCCCTCTCCCTGTTTCCCGGCAAGGAGCGTGCGTGGGAAATCATATACGCTCCGCGGTTTCGACGCCTGCTCAGGGATCGCTGGGGGTACGTCACCGGTCGCCCGTCGGATGTCTCCCGCGGGGGCTGATTGGCTCTTTTACCCGCCGCTGGAATATTCAGCCGGATCGAACGATTCTAGTGGGTGAAGCTGCCGGCGGAATCGCACGATTGTTTGTGCACCGCGACGAAGTATCATCCCTGCGTCCAGACGGTGATTCTCCGTGCCACAGGCCAATCCGAAGAAGGACTACTACGAGATCCTCGGGGTCGACGAGGACGCCGATCAGGAGCGGATCAAAAAAGCGTACAAAAAACTCGCCCAGAAGTACCATCCCGACCGCTCCGACGACCCCGACGCCGAGGAGACGTTCAAGGAGATCGGGGAAGCCTACGCCGTTCTGAGTGATCCCGAGAAGCGGCAGAAATACGATCAGTTCCGACAGTACGGACGTTCACCCGGATCCAGCGGGTTCCAGTTCGACGCCGAAGGCTTCGATTTCTTCGACCTGTTCCGTCAGGCGACCGGCGGGGGACAGCCCGGCGGCGGCCGCGGCGCCGGCGGTGCCTCCGGGAACCCCTTCGAGGACCTCTTCGGAGGCGGGCGGCGGGCGGGCGGGGACGGCCGTCGCGTCCAGGTCGAATGGGGCTCCCCGGGGACGGCTCAGGGCCGCCGTGGAGGGGCCGGACGGCGGGCGGAACCCTCCGGGCAGACGATCACCCGCCGGATTCCCCTTAAGCTGGCCGTTCTGGGCGGCAAGTTGAAAGTTAAGACCCCCCGTGGTAAGACCGTCAAGCTCACCGTGGAACCCGGCACGCAGCCCGGCACGCAGCTGCGCATTCCCGACCAGGGTCGAGGCGGCCGTGATCTGGTCGTCGAACTGGACGTACGGATCCCGGAGGATCCTTCCGAGGAGCAGCGGCGCGTAATCCGGGAGAACTTTTAGCCTCGTCCCTCCTCACTCCCCGGTCCCGAAAGCCCGTTCGTCGGTTCTCCCACGACCCGTCAGGATCACAGGTCGCCCCGATGCCCGGCTTCGGGGCCGGGCCGAGGGAGTTCGGGTAGGCCGCCGTTTTATACCGGTAGGCCGTATTAAACGCCGGTGTGACTGCTGTAAGGGGGTATGACGACGACCATGACCTCCGGCCTCAGAACTGGCGCCGCGGGGAACTCGACAGGTCCTTCAGGTCCGGATCCCCCGCCTCGAAGCCCCGCTGCTCGTCGTCGGGATCCTCGTTGACGAAGGGGGAGCCGCGGCTCTGGAGATCCTCGTCGACGACCACGTCGTAGTCGACGTCGTCCAGGTCCAGCGTCTCGAAAAGCAGACGTTCGAGCTCTTCGTCCGCGTGGACGCTGGGGACGGACCCTTCGATGGCCACGCGGTCCTCGTCCACTTCGATGACGAAGTTCTCCGAGGGAAGATCGAGGTCGTTCTCGATTCCTTCCTCGATCTGCCGGTAGATATCGCCGCCTGACATGGGATCGTTACCCATGGAGAACACCTCCTGACGCGTTCTTCGAAGATCCCAAGGACCGTAGGGGTCCTCGGGGTGAATGTCAATTAAACTGCCCCGGGGAAGGCCGGGCGGATAATTTATGCCGCGTGGTTAGTCTTAACGGACTGGACGCCCCAAACATTCCACCGGTTTTCCCGGTTGTGTCGTGAGCCTGACATGGCGTATATTGTGAACTTCTAGATCGGGAGGATGATGACGTTGTCACGCACCTGTGGCATCAACCCCGACCACGAGTTCGAGTCCCGGAGCGGGTCCCTGAAGATTTTCCGTGACGGCTCCTACACGGAGGATTTCGCCTGCCCCGGCTGCGTGGAGGGAGTCCGGGAGGATCGGATCACGGAGTACCGTATTTTTGTCATTAACGGGGAGGAGGTCGTGATCCCCAGGGACGAAATCGACGTTTAGGAGCAGCCCGAGCCCATGCTTCCCCGGAGGGGGGTCCTCGATGAACGCTTCCAACGGTCCCAGCCGTATTGAAGCTCGCCTGTCCGAGCAGACTTACTTCTCACCCCCGACGTCCTTCGTCGAACAGGCCAACGTCCGTGACCCCGAGGTTTACGATCGTTTCGATCGGTTCCCGGAGGGGTTCGAGGAATACGCGCGGATGCTGGACTGGGAATCCGGCTGGGATCAGGTGCTCGACGATTCGAACCCTCCCTTCTACCGGTGGTTCGCGGGTGGGACCCTGAACGCCTCCTACAACTGCGTCGACCGACACCTCGACGATCGGGCGGACGAACTCGCCCTGATCTGGGAGGGGGAGGGAGGAAGCGTCCGGCGGATCACGTACAGGGACCTTCACCGGATGGTCAACGAGACCGCCGCGGCGTTTCGTTCGGCCGGCCTCCGGGAGGACGACGTCGTCACCTTTCATCTTCCCATGGTCCCCGAGCTGCCGGTGTCCATGCTGGCCGCGGCCCGGATCGGAGCCCCTCACAGCGAGGTGTTCGCGGGGTTTAGTGCGGGGGCCCTCGCCAGCCGACTCGCCGACGCACAGAGCCATTTCCTGGTGACCATCGACGGCTACTACCGCCGCGGGGAGTTTTTGAACCACAAGCAAAAGGCCGACGAGGCCCTGGCCGAGAGCGATGTTAACGTGGACACCGTCCTGGTATGGCAGCGGGAGGAGAAACTTCACGCCGACGTTTCCCTGCAGGACGGACGGGACGTGCTGGTCGAGGATCTGCTGTCCGACGAGGAGGGGGCCCGGGTCGAACCGGTTGAGCGGGACGCGGAGGATCCTCTTTTCCTGATGTACACGAGCGGCACCACCGGGCAGCCCAAGGGGTGCCAGCACCGTACCGGCGGTTACCTGAGTTACGTGACCGGGACCTCCCGGTACGTCCTCGACATCAAGCCCGAGGACACCTACTGGTGCATGGCGGACATCGGCTGGATCACCGGCCACTCCTACATCGTCTACGGACCCCTGGCGCTGGGGACCACCTCGGTCATGTACGAAGGGGCCCCCGACCATCCCCACCGGGGGAAGACCTGGGAGATCGCCGAGGATTACGACGTGGATATCTTTCACACGTCTCCGACGGCCGTGCGGATGTTCATGAAGTGGGGGGAACAGCACCCTGCCGAATACGACTTCGACTTCCGTCATCTCACCACCGTGGGGGAGCCGATCCAGCCGGAGGTCTGGATGTGGTATTACCGGCACATCGGGGGGGAGGACGCGGTGATCGTCGACACCTGGTGGCAGACGGAGACGGGGGGACACCTCATCACGAACCTCCCCGCCCTGGACGACATGAAACCCGGTAGCGCCGGACGGCCCTGCCCGGGGATCGACGCGGCGATCCTGGACGACAACGGGAACCGGATCCCCCCCGGTACCGGCGAGGCCGGAAACCTGGTCATCACACGACCCTGGCCGGGAATGCTGCAGACGGTTTACGGGGATGACGAACGGTTCATCGAGGAATACTGGGAGACCTTTTCGGACACCGAAAGCGATGATTCCGGGGACTGGATCTATCGCGCCGGGGACGGTGCGTTCCTGGCCGAGGACGGGTATTTCCGCATCCTCGGTCGTCTTGACGACGTCATGAACATGGCCGGCCACCGGATCGGCACCATGGAGCTGGAAAGTGCCGTGGCCGAGGTGGACGGAGTCTCCGAACCCGCGGTGGCCGCCCGCCGTCATCGCGAGAAGGGCCAGGTCCCCGACGTCTACGTCACGCTCCAGGACGGGGTGGAGGGTGACGAGGCGATGCGGGAGCGCATCGTGAAGTCCGTCGAACGGGAGATCGGAGCGTTTGCCCGCCCCGCGAACGTCTACTTCGTCGACGCGCTTCCCAAGACGCGCTCCGGCAAAATTATGCGCCGCCTGCTGGAGGACATCAGCAACGAGAAAGAACTGGGAAACACCACGACCCTGCGCAACCCCGACGTGGTTGAAACCATCCGAAAGGACGTCCAGGACGTCTGACCGGTTCGAAGCTTCCCTTAATGGATCCCGTATCCCCCGATCGAAACGGGGAGTCCCCCCCGAAGCCGGCGGTACCCGGTTTGTTCACGGGATCGCGGACGTGTCCGGCAGGACCCGGGGCCGACGACCCGTTCCGCCGGGCCCCCGATCGAACCGTAATCCGCCCCTGAAGCCGTGGTTCGGGGCGTGAGGGCCCCCGGTCATTCTGCCCTCAGGATTCCGCCTCGACGAACTGTTCCTCCTCGGTGGAGCCTTCCATGGCCGTCGTGGACGAGGTCCCGCTCGAAACCACCATGGAGACCTCGTCGAAGTAGCCGGCACCGACCTCGTGCTGGTGGCGGATGGCCGTGAAGCCGTCCTGCTGCCGGTCGAACTCGGCCTCCTGGAGTTCCGTGTAGGCGGACATTCCGCGCTCCTCGTAGCCGCTGGCCAGGTCGAACATGCCGTAGTTGAGGCTGTGGAAACCGGCCAGGGTCACGAACTGGAATTTGTAGCCCATTTCACCGAGTTCCCGCTGAAAGCGGGCGATCTCGTCGTCATCGAGGGCCTTCTTCCAGTTGAAGGAGGGCGAGCAGTTGTAGGCGAGGAGCTGTTCCGGGTACTCCTCGTGCACGGCCTGAGCGAACTCCCGGGCCTCGCCGAGGTCCGGCGTGGAGGTCTCGCACCAGATCATGTCGGCGTAGGGGGCGTAACTCAGGGCCCGGTCGATGGCCTGGTCCAGGCAGTGGTCGACGCGGTAGAAACCCTCGTCGGTTCGCTTGCCGGTGATGAACTTCTGGTCCCGCGGATCGACGTCGCTCCGCAGGAGGTTGGCGGAGTTGGCGTCCGTCCGGGCGATGATGATGCTGGGGACGTCCAGAATGTCGGACGCGAGGCGAGCGGCGGTCAGGTTCTGGACGGCCTCCTGGGTCGGGACGAGGACCTTACCGCCCATGTGGCCGCACTTTTTCTCCGAGGAGAGCTGGTCCTCGAAGTGGACGCCCGCGGCCCCGGCGCGGATCATGCCCTTCATCAGCTCGAAGACGTTCAGTTTCCCGCCGAAGCCGGACTCACCGTCGGCCACGATGGGGGCGAACCAGTGACGGCCGTTTTTGCCCTCGGCGTGGTCGATCTGGTCCTGTCGCTGAAGCGCCTGGTTGATGCGCTCAACGAGGCGAGGAAGGCTGTTGTAGGGGTACAGGCTCTGATCCGGGTACGTTTCCCCGGACACGTTGGCGTCGGCGGCGGTCTGCCAGCCGCTCACGTAGATGGCCTCCAGACCCGCACGCACCTGCTGCACGGCCTGTCCGCCGGTCATCGCCCCCAGGGCCTTGACGTGCTGTCGGTTATGGATGAGGTCCCAGAGTCGTTCGGCCCCCATCCTGGCCAGGGTATGTTCCGGCGTCACCGACCCCCGGAGGCGAAGCACGTCCTCCGCGGAGTAGTCCCGTTCGATGCCCTGCCAGCGGGCGTCGTTCTCCCAGCGATCCTCCAGGTCCGCGATTTCCTTATCGTCGATAATGGGAACTCTCTCCTTCGTGATGAGGGTAGACGTTACTCAAGGTACTCGTATCCGGGCAGCGTCAGGAATTCGACGAACTCGTCGCTGACGGAGAGCTCTTCGAAAAGCTGCTCCGCCTGCTCGAACTCCCCGGTGGCGTAAAGACGCTCACCGAGTTTCTCACGTACCTTTTCGTGCTCTTCCTCGAGTACCGTGCGAAAAAGGTCTTTCGTCACTTCACGGCCGTCCTCGAGCACCCCCCGGGGATGATGGATCCAGTGCCAGACCTGCGTCCGTGAGATCTCCGCCGTGGCGGCGTCCTCCATGTTGTGGTCGATGGGGACGCAGCCGTTGCCGGCCAGCCAGGCACCGAGGTACTGAAGCCCCACGTGAACGTTCGTTCGGAGCCCTTCCTCGGTGATGGTGCCCTCCGGAACCTCGAGCAGGTCCTCGGCGGAAACCTCGACGTCCTCCCGTTTTCGCTCGATCTGATTGGCCTCGGGCATGTGTTCGTCGAAGACCTCCATGGCGACGTCCACGAGAGCCGGGTGAGCGACCCAGGTTCCGTCGTGGCCGTCCGAGGCCTCCCGTTCCTTGTCGGCCCGGACCTTGTTCATGTTTTCCTCGTTGAGCTGAGGGTTGTCCTTCACGGGGATCTGGGAGGCCATTCCTCCCATGGAGTGCACCCCGCGGCGATGACAGGTCTTGATGGCCAGCTGAGCGTAGGCCCGCATGCAGGGCACCGTCATGGTGACCTGATCGCGGTTGGGGATCAGGACGTGGGACTGGTTCCGGAACTTCTTGATAAAGCTGAAGATGTAGTCCCAGCGACCACAGTTGAGACCCGCGGAGTGTTCCTGGAGCTCGTGAAGGATTTCGTGCATCTCGAAGACGGCCGTGATGGTTTCGATCAGGACGGTGGCCTTGATCGTGCCGCGGTCGATCCCGAGTTCGTCCTGGGCAAAGTTAAAAATATCGTTCCAGAGGCCGGCTTCCTCGTGGTGCTCCAGCTTCGGGATGTAGAAGTAAGGGCCCGTGCCCTGTTCGAGCAGACGCTCTGAGTTGTGGAAGAAGTACAGGCCAAAGTCCACGAAGGAACCGGGCACGGGTTCTCCGTCGACGTGGATGTGCTTCTCGTCGAGGTGAAGCCCACGCGGGCGCACCATGAGGGTCGCGACCCGATCCGAGCCGACCGGAGCGTCCAGGCTGTATTCCTTGCCGTCCGAGGTGAAGTCGATCTGGTTCCGGATGGCGTTATACAGGTTGAGCTGGCCCTGAAGGACGTTGTTCCAGGTGGGGGAATCGGAGTCCTCGAAGTCCGTCATGTAGACCTTCGCCCCGGAGTTGAAGGCGTTGACCACCATGTTTTTCTGACTGGACGGTCCCGTGATCTCAACCCGGCGGTCCCGGAGGTCCTCCGGGACGGGATCCACGGTCCAGTCACTCTCACGAACGTCCTTCGTCTCCGGCCGAAAATCAAGCTGCTCACCGGCGTCCAGGCGCGCCTGGGTTTCCTTTCGAGTTTCGAGCAGCTCGTCACGTCGTCCCCGGAACCGGCGCGTGAGGTCCGCCAGAAACTCCAGGGCGTCGGGGGTCAGAATGTCTTCGAATTTGTCCTTGACCGGGGCTTCGAGGGTCACTCCTTCGGGGACGTTCGTGGCAGTGGGCATGCGCTTGAGCGGCCTCCTCGGGGTCCTTTTGTGGGTGAACGTCGAAGCATGAATCGATGGCATCAAAATGAGGGGTGTCAGTGTGTCATAGCGAACCGGATCGTCAAAGGTATTTTTTTACGATGTAAAAAAACTCAGGGGACCTCGAAACTGCTCACCTCCTCCAGTTCGGCTTCCCCCTCGCTTTCCTCGTCGGACACGCCGTGGACCGTGTGTTTAAGGTATCGGCCGTCCAGCGTCTCGTAGTAGGTTATCTTCTTGGTGTCGTCCGGTCCGGTCCCCAGCACCTTCTCGTCGAGTTTACGGCCCTCGAAGGTGGTTTCGGTTCCCTCGTGTTTCAGGGTGATGGTTTCCACGATGGCGAACCTCCCGGCGTCGGTGTCAGGTTTCGAGGCCCAACCGGTGACCCGGCCGCATGATTCCGACCGTCCCCGGGTTCAGGAACCGGACGCGGCCGCACGGGACACGTCCTCGTCCTCGACCGTGGACTGCCGTCGGATCTGCTCGATGGTAATTTCGTCCATAAGTTCCTCGAGGCCGGCGGCCACGGCCGCGAGAACTGACTGGATGGAGCAATCGTCAACGATCTCACAATCGGAGTGCTCAGGCTGAGTGCACGGGGAGACGAAGGTCGGTCCCTCCATGGCTTTGATAACCTCACCCAGCGAAATCTTCTCCGGGGAACGATCCAGTCGGTATCCTCCCCGGGGGCCCTTTTTGGTGGATACGATGTCCGCGTGACGAAGCTCGGTGAGCACTTCCACCAGGTAGTTTTCGTTAATGTAGCGCTGGCTGGCGAGCTCGCGGGCGTGACTGGGGGAGTCCGGTTCTTCCGCCAGTTCGACGACCGTTCGCAGCGCGTATAAAGTGCGGACGGAAACGTGCATGATCCACTCGTCCCTACCGGGGTTAAGGACTAAATCCCATTGTTCCATAGGGGCGATTCTACTGGCAAGTTTTCCCCGTGTTCCGGCTGCTCGGCGGGCGACCGGCCGGGGTCTTCACGTAATGGTACACTACCTCCTTTGAAGCTGCCTGCCCGGGGCTCCCTCCCTGCCGACGGAGGCGAAGCGGCCCGTCGGTCGACGTTTGGGCTCCGGGCGATCCCGAGCAACGAGGGATACCATGGTCGACCGAATACCCCGGCTAACCGTCGTGCCCGTCCTGCTCGCCGTTCTGTTCACGGGGGTGACGCTCACCCCGAAAACGGCGGCCGAGCCCCCCCTCCGCCCGGGGGACTACCTGTCGGTGGATCGTCCCCGGGACCTTCACGTGCCGGCGGGAAGCACCGCGCTCGCAGCCATCGTCCTGGAGGTGCGGGACGGATGGCACATCAACAGCCACG
>CAZEBV010000065.1:0-11672 GCA_964510695.1 uncultured bacterium | reverse complement strand
TGATTATTCAATCTCCCACTGGGATTTCGCCCAGAGCCCGCTGATCGTGGCGGCGATGAACAGCCAGCTCAGCCAGCCGGACAGCCCCCAGGCCGGCATGCCAAGAAACGGGGGAATCGTGAACGTCAGGGCCCCGAAGGCCATCGGGTAGTCGACGGCCACCCGGTCCACGGGCCCGTCGGCGTTCAGCACGGGGTTAGCCAGGTTGGGGGGGATGGATTGGATGTTCGTCAGAATCCATCCACTTCGGACGTGGACCGGCCAGAGAGGCGAACGGCGGGAGCCCGTCCGGAGAGGAATTCGAGCGACTTCGCCGTCCTCCCCGGTAAGCACAAGATCCCGTGGCGTACGAGTTTCGGACAGCATGCGCAGCCGTGTGGTCCCTTTGTCGTAAGGCTCCCGCCGGGGCGTGACCCGGAGACCCCGGTCGGTTTCGAGCGTCCAGGGAGCCTCGGCCTCGACCGTGACCGAGACGGGCTGCATCGGGGCCACCAGGTGGAAGCCGAACCGCGTGCCCACCCAGGGGATCAGGGCCACGAGAACCACCACGCACACCACGGCCGGGACCAGACCCAGCCCGGCCATCCGGAGGTTGTGCCGGGCGAGCCCCTTCAGGACGGGCACGGAGAAGTCCCCGGAGAGCAGCCGGAACTGAAGTCGTTTGAGACGCTGTTTGTGGTGGGCCAGGGCCCACTGGTCGGACGTTTTCGCGTAAACGCCCATCAGAAGCAGGCCCACCAGAAGCGAAGCGGCGGTCAGGGAGACCCCGGGTGGAAGCCAGAAGAGGGGAAGCACCAGGACATCCAAAAACGAGTAAAGGAGCTTTAGGAAGGACACAAAATCACCCGTGAAGGTATCCGGAACAAGGCCAACAATACATCGTCTCCCGGGAAGTTTCCATCGAGGTGGAGAGGTATCCACCAGCACGTCACGCCGCGGTGGCTCGCGCTCGTCATGGGACCGGGACGAAGCAGGGGACAGCCTTCGTCCCGCGGTTCGATACACCGCTCTACCTGGAAGACGTCACCCGGTGACAGAAATTGACCTGAACTGTACCATCTTAGGGCTCCAGAAGCCATTTGGGACCCGGTCGCCGGGTCGGCGGGCCCACGACGGCCTCGGCTTCCGGCTCCCCCAGTTCCATCGGGCCGTTGGATTCATCCCTTTCGACGAGTGGATTACGGAGAATTCATTTTCCTTTCGGGGGTCATATCTGACGGATGACTCTGTTTTTCGTGCATATTCCCAAAACGGGGGGGACGACCCTCGATCGAGAACTGTTCCGGCCTTCCATCGGCGATGAACATTCCTGGAACCCGGGTGGTTACCGTCGGATTATGTTCAACGATCGATCCTTCCGTTACATGCGCGTTCATCACGCCTACGGGGTCCATCGCTTTACCGGGTTCACCGGGGACCCGCTCTACGTCACCATGCTGCGGAATCCCGTCGAAAGGGTCATTTCGTACTACTACGAATGTCTCTGGCCTCGCGGCGACAAGAAAGTCGCCGATCACCCCGAACACCCCACGGCCTGGAAATACGATCTCGAGGAGTTCTGTCGGATCAGTCGATTCCGGAACGTCCAGACGAGGATGATCGCCGGGCTCCTCTCCTATCGAGTGGGGAAATACCTCCCGCTGGATCAACTGGGTATCGGCCCTCTGGTCGTGAGTCTGGCAAAACATAACCTCCGGGAGAACTTCGCCGCCTTCGGAATTATGGAGCGCTACGAGGCATCGTTTCGTAGAATGGTTTCGTTGCTCGACCTGTCCGAACCTCCGGAATACGAGCCCCGTAAAACCCGGCCCGATCGGCCCACGGGGTCCGACATCGAGGAGGAAGTACGTGAGACCATCCAGGAGGCCAACCGGCTCGACGTCGAACTTTACAAGTTTGCCCGGCGGCTCTTCGAGGCGACGTAACCGTGTCCCTTCGAGCCGACGCCGGAGGCCCCCGTACGGACCCCTGCGGTCGAAGGGAACCCGTGGGTGGAGGTTGGGTCCGCTGATTTCGCGGGGGGGAGACCTTTGATCGTCGTTGGCCTGAACGGAGCCTCTCGTGAGTTGATCGACCGGGGGGTAGCGACCGGTCAGCTTCCCGCTTTCGCCCGGCTTCGCCGGGAGGGCTTCGGTGGAGAAGTATGGAGCCTGACCACCTCGGGTCCGGCCGAGTGGTCCGCCCATCTTACGGGGGTGTCCCCCCGGATCGGCGGCGTCCACGGCTACCTCAGTCGCCGACGCCTCTACCACGGTATCGGCCGCGCCCGAACCGAGGATCTTCGCGTCAGCACCTACCCGGAACTTCTGGACGAGGCCGGGTTGAGCGTGGGCCTGGTGAATCTGCCCCCCACGTATCCTCCCTTCGAGCTCGAGAACGGCTTCTGCCTGTCGGGGATGTTGACTCCCGTGGACGAGACGGATTACGTGCATCCTCCGGCGTTGGCCGAGGAGCTGGAGGACTACGAGATCGGGGTGCTTTACGATGACGTCCGCTACAGCGATTTCGGGGAACCGATGTACGATCTCGTGCGGGAGGATCAGGATCTCTCCCTCGACGTCCTTCGGGATGACGTGCTGAGGGTGGAACGGCGGCGTCTGGAACTCACGAGGCGACTCCTGAACAAGCGGGAGCCGGACCTTCTGGCCGTGCTTGTTTCGGGCCTCGACGTTCTTCAGCGGTTCACCTGGCACGAACATAAGGAAAACTCCCGGGAGAAGACGGCGGCCATGGAGCTGTACGGGCTCGTGGACGATTTTCTGGGTGAAGTAATGGATGTACACTCCGATCGTCCTCTGCTGGTGTTTTCCGGCCACGGCTGTAAGGACGAGGGGAGTCCACAAACCAGCAGCAGCGACCGGACTGTTTGGTCGGTGCTGCGCGGTACTCTGGGACCCTGGCTGCCCGATTCCATCAAGCAGACCGGCTGGTACGCGTCCCTGTACGACGCCGTCGAGGGGATAGTGGGAGGCCGTGTTTCCTCCGGGGAGGTGGAGGATCGACCGTCCGGACTGGTGCAGACGGGATTCCCGAGTCGGCGGGGGGTCTGGCAGCTGTGGTTGCCGTCCGGGAACGGAGGCGGGGAGTTGAGCCTCCGGTTCCTCGATCTTTCCGTACTGGTGATGAATCTGATGGGAAAGTCGGTACCGGAAGCGTATGAAGGATCCCTCCCGGATCGACTGCTGGAGAACCTCCCCGATGTGAGCCGGAAAGCGATTGAACTGGAGGTGGACCGCGGGGAACCTCCGCCGCCCAACCAACAGCTTCAGGAAAAAATTCGGAAGGAACTATAATTTTTCGTTCGGTCCCCGAAGAGGTGTTTCGTCATCCGCCCGATCCTCGATCCTTCACCGCATGGGCGGTCCGATGTGTGTCGGGGTGACGAAGAACGATGACGTCCGAACCCTACCGTCCGTTCTTCCGCTATTATTACACGGTCCTTTACCTGCTTTTTCCCCTGGCCCTGGTGGCCAGCATTACCGGTATGGATCTTTGCATGGCCCTGCTGTTCGTGGGCTGGCTGGCGGAGCTGTCCCTGCATCCGCAGAAAGTCACCTTCGACCGGGAGCTGGCCGGGGTGCTGTTCCTCTTCCTGGGTCTTCTTCTGGTTCCGGAACTGATCAACTATTCATGGCAGGGCCTCGAAGAACTGGTGGTTCACCATTACCGAAAAGTGTTTTTGCTCTTCCTGATCGTGGCCACCCTTCGTTCTCGGAGGCTGCTGAAATGGGCCCGCGACGGACTGGTCCTGGCGGGGGCCCTGGCCTGCCTTCTGACGGTTGTGGCTTACCTGACGGAGTGGTCCTTCCTCGGCCGATTTCTGACCGGAGGATACACGGTGGAGCCGGGCGGTCCCCTGAGGAAGTACACGGAGGAGGGACTACTTCGCGGACGCTTTCGGGGGAGCGGTCCGGGGAACTGGAAGTCCATACAGTTCGCCAGCGTCGTCGCCTTCATCTTCCCCTGGGCCTACTATCTCTTCCATCGATCTCGTTCGCGGGGGCGTACGCTCCGGGTCGTAGTGTACGGTACCGGGAGCGTGCTGATCTTGCTGGGGGTGGTGGTATCCCAGTCCCGGATGCCGCTCTTCGCCCTTCTGCTTCTAATGGCAATCGACCTTGTCCTGAGAACTGCTGTTTTCCTTCGCGAAGAATGATGGACGGTACCCGGCGATCGGACCGTCTGGCTCCTTGTAGGCCTGGCGCTTTTGCTGACCGGGACTCTGATAATGTACTCTGGTCCCTTTCAGGCACGGTTCGCGAAGCTGGCTGATTTTCAGGCCGGGGGCGGCCGACTGGAGCTGTGGTCCGCGGTGGTCGCCAAAACCGTCCAGGAACCCTCAGCGATCCTGCCGGGGGCCGGAACCGAGCGCGGCATGGCATCCTTCGGGGCCCTTGCCGATCACCCCGTCGCGATGATCCACGAACAGGGGTACGAGCACGCCCACAACAACCTCGTGCAGTACCTGCTCGATTACGGGCTGGCGGGCATCGTGGCCTACGTGGGTCTGTGGGGGTATCTGATCGTGAGAACCCTGAGGATCAGGGGGAATCCCGAGGCTCGATTGTACCGGCGGTGCGGTCTCTCCCTGATCCTCGTGTTCAATCTCTGTGGGCTGACGGAGTTCAACTGGGGCCGCAGTCTGACACACTACAACGTCATGGTCGGGATGGGTCTCGTGCTGGCCGCCGGCTGGATCCTGTCGGAGGAGACCGACGGCTCCTCGTGAAGGTACCCGGGGGTCGGGATGGGCCGCGATTCTCCCATCCCCGGAATCCTGATCGAATCGGGCTGCGGTGAACGTGATCATTCCCTCCAACTGCTCGGTCTTCAAGCTCGGGATGCGCGTGAGACTGCGCACCCTCATGGAGCGCTCACCTCGACTTTACATCGCCCTCGAGAAGTGGAAAAACGGTGAGGCCAGCAACGCCGTTTCCCCCGGGGACGACGTTGTGATTGAGGGATTTCCCCGCAGTGCGAACTCCTTCTGTGTGCGGGCGTTTCGGAGGGCTCAGGAGGATGAGCCGAGCGTGGCGGATCACCTCCATTCCCCGGTGAACGTGATTATGGCGCTGCGGTGGAACATCCCGGTGATGGTTTTGATTCGAGATCCGGAGGAGGCGGTGGTTTCCCAGCTGGCCCTCGCCTTCCAGGCTTCCGTGAAGGACGAGGAACCGATCCTGCAGGGCTCGATGGCGGATCAGGATTACGTGTTTCTTCTCGATCTGTTCACCCGACGCTACGTCAATTTCTACGAGTCGCTTGTTCCCTACCTCGATCGGATCTGTGTCGTGCTGTTCCGGGATGCGGTCGAGGATTTCGGGGATCAGATGGCCCGTTTCAACCGCCGCTTCGGGACCGACTTCTCTCTATTCGATCACACCGTGGAGAACGTCCAGGCGATCTTCGATGGGGCGGGTTTCCACCTTTCACCGGCGCGTGACCGAGAGGCTCTAAAACGGGACATCCGGGGTTACCTGGACAGGGTGGACGAGGAGTTTCTGGGCCGGGCCCGGGAGCTCTACGATCGGTTTAGGTCGGCCCGCGACGGATCCTGAGGCGGGCGCGAACGAGGAATCCGCCGGAATCAGAAGAAGAAGGCGAGGTCTTCGAAGGGCGAGTAACCGAACATGAGGTGGCAGAGTGCCAGGCCGAGCAGATGGAGCAGGATCCCCGCCAGAATGGCCGCGAAGAACATCGTGAAGCCCGGTGCGGAGAGGCTGAGAACGTACAGGACTCCCGCCGACATGACGAGGGTGGCCCCCACCGCCGGAAGGATACGCAGAGCGATCGACGATATTTTCAGGTTGAAGACCCAATCCGTGGTGGAAACCATCAGGTCCCAGATCAGGGACAGAGTCTGGCCGATCAGGACCGACACACAGACGCCCTCGATCCCGTACGTCTGAGCGAGGGGATAAAGGGGACCAAAGATTCCGATGACCCGGATGACCTTCTTGTAGAAATTGAAGCGCGGTTTTCCGATGGCCAGGTAGAGTGGATACCAGAGCTTGGACGTGGAGCGGGTTATCCCCGCAAGAACCATAATTCTCACGGGCAGCACGATCCGGATCCACTCCTCCCCCAGGAAGAGGTGTACGAAGTCCGGGATGATCAGGGCGATGCCGGCTCCGGCCGGTACGATCAGGGCGGTCGTGACGGATAGCGTGCGGTAAAATCCTTCCTCGAGTTTCTCAGGCTGGTCCTGCAGCTGGGAGTAAACCGGAAAGAACACGCGCCCGACCACCCGGGAGACCCCGACCGTAATAATATTCGAGATGCGGAACGTGATCCGGTAGAAGCCCAGCATGGTGGAGCCAAGCAGACGGCCGAGGGCGATGTCGTCCCCCTTGTTCGCCAGGAGGTCCACGATGGAGATGCCGGTGAGCCACTTTCCGTAGCTGAAGAGCCGGGTGAGGTCCTCCCGGTTGAAGTTGGGGCGCGGCCGGTAGTCGTGGAGCAAATACGAGGTGGCGAAGAAAGCGAAGTGTTGAGCCAGAAGTCCGTAAATCATGGCCCAGACGCTGCGCAGGTAATAGGCTCCGGCGATGGCCACCACGAAGTTGGCCCCCCGTCCGGAAAGCCGGTAGACGTACTGTTTCTGGTACTGCAGGGACTTGCGGAAGTAGACGATGGCGGGATTCTTGAGCTGGCCGACCAGGACGGCGACGGCCAGGATCCGGATGAGGTTCATCGATTTTGGCGCATCGAAGAACGCTGCTGCTAAGGGGGCTAAGATTAGAAGACCCAGGGCGACGAGCACCCCCCGGAGGGCCTCGATGGTCCAGGTGGCGTCGAGCCAGGATTTTTCCATCTCCTTTTCCTGGATCATCGCGGCGTCGAACCCCGGGTAGGTGATCGAAATTAGAACGTTCATGACAACGGCCGCGATTCCGTACAGGCCGAAGTCGTTGGGGGTGAGGAGCCGGGCCAGAACGGTGGTCTGGACCAGCATGAGGACCTGGTTGGTTAGCTGGATATTAAACCCCCAGAACGAACTGTGAGCGATTTTCCCCCGGAAGGATTGGGCCGGATGGTACAGGCTGGAGAGAAAGCCCTTGACCCGGTCGAGGACGGAGGAACGGCCGCGCTCCGGAGAGGACATCATCCGGCCGGGCCTCCCCCGGGGGGGTCGGAGGGGGGTTCCGACCGGGATGAACCGATCCCCGGAAGGACGTCGAAGCAGGGGCGGATGGTTTCAGGTTGCGCGAACGATCGGTGCCGATGTCCGGCTGGATCCAGAAGGGTCAGCATGGACTGGCCTCACGTTTGGGAGGATGGGGGGCCCTCACGGCAGGATACCGCCGCTGAGCGGGAGGGACCCTACAGCTGACGCTTGTACCGTACGGCCATAGAGGATAGAATAGCCGAGGATTCGATTCGATGTGCCTTGCCTGCGGGCGGATCGTGTCGGGATCCGTCCCGTTCGGAACGGGGAGGACGGCGCCGTGAAAATCGTGTTCCTTGACGATTGCGTTTCCGGCGCTCGCCGGTAATGGATATTCTCTGGATCCCCCACTGCCCCCCGAAATCGGGTTCCGTACGGCGGGATCAACATCTGACCCGACACCTTCGGCCGAAGCATACCGTCCATACCGTACGGTGGAACGTGCGCCGGGATTTCACCAATCCGCTCAACCTCCTGAATTCTTGTCGATTTTACCGGGAGGTTCGCGGCGGGGAGAGCGCCTTTCACGTGCGTCGACTCCCGGACCTGTTACGTCCACTCCGGGGCGATTCCCGAGCAAGTTGGTGGGTTAACCGTTTTTTGTTTCGGCGAGATATTCGCCGCATCCTTGATCGCGTTTCGGTCGACGTGATCGTGACCGCCTACACTCAATTTATGACCGGAACCCCACCGTTCGACGTGGATTCTCCGGTGATCTTCGATTACCTGGACTGCGCGGAACGTGTGGACGGTGCTCCCTCCGCCGTGGATTATCTGCGGCAGGCGGACGGGGTGATGGGCGTCTCCCGGCTGACCGTCGATCGGGCTCGCGAATACAACGATTCGGTGGTCAGGATCCCGAACGGGGTCGATGAGGTTCGGTTTCGGGAGGCTTCCGGGCGGGAGGTGCGCGAACGCTACGGTCTCGAGGACGTACCCGTGGTGAGTTTGATCGGCCTCAACGAACGGGGACGCACGTATTTCCTGGATGCCGTGCGCAGGGTCCTGAAACGTCGTCCCGAGGTGCATTTTTTGTTCGTCGGTGAATCGGAGCGGACACGTCGCACGCTGTCGGAGCGATCCCTGGACGGGGAGAAACGGATCCACTTCACCGGGCCGGTTTCCTACGATGAGGTTCCGGGTTACTATGCCGCGTCCGACGTGGGCCTCTTCCCGGCCGGGTGTGATGACCACAGTCGGGGACGTTCCCCGATCAAGGTCTTCGAATACACGGCGGCCCGCACGCCCGTCGTGGTCCCCCCCCTGGAGGAAATTCAACGCCTCGACTTCAGAAACTTCGTCCTCGCGGAGCCCGAGGCGGCATCGTTCGCGGAAGGAATACTGGAAGCGCTTGAGTTGGGACCCACCGAAGAGCCCCGTATCCGGCAGCATGACTGGCGGTTCCGGGCGAGTCAGGTGGAGGAATTCCTGAAGTCCCACCTCGGACGGCGGTCTTAGGGGGATGCCGAACCGTTTACCCGTGGGAACTCAGAGCCGCCAGGGCCCCGTAATCCGGTTCCGGGTCTTTCCCGTAGAAACCCAATTCGTACCGGTGGGTAATCGTGAGTATCCGTTCGATGGTTTCGGGGTTTAATTCACGCTTCCAGCGGGTGAGCTGGAGCCGTTTTTCGGAGACGTCGAGATCCTCCGAGGCGTAGTCCGCGGGGACGTCCAGCCCGCTTTTCAGTCGATCTTCCCCGTCACGGATCCCCAGCGATGCCCGGAGCCGGTCCATGACCCGTGGGCCATCGGCCACCAGCTCCTCGTAGGTTACGAGGGTGGCGTTCGAGGGCAGTCCCTGGTCGATCAGGGCCACGTGGTAGTCGATTGCCCAGAGGTGGGTCATCATTTCGACGGGTTTTAGGGGCTCCTCCAGGTGGGAAGCGAAGGCCTTACGAAGACGGGAGGGTAGGGGGTCCAGGAGGACGCGCCGGGCCTGAAAATCACGGTCCTCGTGCCGGGTGGGGTCCCAGCCGCCGTGGTTCATCATCGACCGCACCACGGCGCAGGGGTGCCGGATGATTACCACGACGTGGCGGGGGTTGAATTCCTCGGACATCCAGCGAAGCATGCGCAGGGCTCGCGTAAACTTCACGACGAGCTTTCGGTTGCGGACGAACTCCATCAGCATATTCAGGCGGTCGTCCGAACGAAACTTCCACAGCACGGTGGGGCCGATCCGCCCCCGCAGGACCTCCTCGAGGTACTTCCGCAGTCGAGGGGCCCGCTGTCCGGGCGCGACGAAGCGCCGATCGTAGGTGAGGAATTGAAACCCGTAGCGGTGGGCGGGGGGATTTCTCCCCGGGTCGAACGGTTCGTGCATGAGTCGGTATCCCGGGAGGCCCCGAAGCATTTCGGACAGCCAGGTCGTACCGGAGCGTCCCGTTCCGGCCACGATGATGGTATCGTCGATGCTGCAGGGGGCGAGACGTGGGAAGATCTGCGTGAAGAGGAACTGTTTGATCGGTGACGGAATCATGATGGTTCTCCCGGCCGAAAGTCGATCGAACAGAAAGAATCATACAATTTCGGTCGTGGGTTGTACATTTGTTCTTTGGTTCTTTGAAACGCTGGTTCGACGACTGCGCCTCCGATCACGGCCGGCGGCCGGGGGAGGATGGAGTGGACTGTGAACGGGGACCGTCTGGATCGAGTGGTACACGTCGTGCCTCATTTCCCCTTTCAGCAGGAGGCCCTGGGGGACCAGGCCGGGATCCTGGGGAGACGTCTGCGGGAGTGGGAGGACGGTCCCTCCGCATCCGTCTACGTCGGCGCGGGCTGGAAACCCGTCTCCGAGGTCCCGGAGGGGGTGAGAGGCCGGAACCTGACCGATCGGCGGGATGCTGACGTCCTGCACGAAACCCTGGTGGATTCAATCGGGAGCGACTCTCGGACGGTCGTGCTGGTCCAGTATTCGGGCTACGGTTACGCGCCCAGCGGCGCCCCGGGCTGGCTGGTGGACGCCCTTTCGTCCTTCCGGGAGTCCCACCCGGACGTGCCGGTGGCGACCATGTTCCACGAGCTTTACGCTATGGGTGCCCCGTGGCGGAAGTCCTTCTGGTACTCTCCGTTTCAGCGCCGTGTCGCCATTCGTCTGGCCGCACTGAGTGACGGGGTGATGACGAACCGCTTCTCCCATCGGGAGTGGCTGTTTCGACACGTCTCCCGGCGGGACACACCCGTGTATTTCAACCCGATCTTCTCCAACGTCGGAGAGCCCGATGAACTTCCGGCGTGGGATGAGAGGGAACCCTCCGCGGTGTTGTTCGGCCGCCGGAAGGAGGGCGTGTATCGTGGTCGGGGGGACTTTCGATCTCTCCTGGAGCGGCTGTCCATTTCACGGGTGGAGGACGTCGGTCTACTTCATTCCGGCCTGGAGGACCGGATTCGAGATCTGCCGGTGGAGCCGCGTGGAATTCTCCCGGCCGGGGAGATCTCCCGCATCTTATCGCGGGCTTCCCTGGGTCTGCTGGCCGAATCGCCCGTCCGTCTTCCTCAATCCAGTGTCGCCGCCGCCTACCTCGCGCACGGCGTTCCCGTTCTTCTTTTCACCTCGGACGACCGGTCGGCGTCCCGACCCTATACGCGGGGCGAACATTTTCGGACGGCGGCGGAGCTGCTGGCGTCGGAGGGTCCCGGGGAGATACTGCGGAAGCTCGGGGCGGAGGGGAGGAGGCTTTACCGGCGGCGGCTTCACTCACGGCACGCCGCCGAGCGGACGATGAGGATGTTCGAACGGATGGGCCCCGGGGGCTAAACGAGATTCTTCCCGTCGGAACGGGATCGATCCTGGGACCCGATCGGTCGAAGGGGCCGTCGGGGCTGCGTGCGTCAGGGAGGTGCGTCCGGTGAGGATGCTGTCGGCGATGGCGGAGTTCCTCCGGAACAACGCCCTGGTTCGCCGAAGCCTGTTCCGGCTCCTGGGCAGCCACGAGACGTCCCGCAGGCTGGCGGACTCGGAGCTCGAGCTCCGGTTTCCGGCGGGAAAATATCTTCGCTTCTTTTTCAGCCATCAGGTGGACGTCGAGTCGGTCCAGGCCCGGAATATCGTAAGGATGACCCGTTCGGGGGACGTTTTTTACGATATCGGCGCCAACATCGGCTACTACACTCTCCTGATGGCCGATCGCACGGACGTGAGCCGGATTATCTCCGTGGAGGCGGATCCGTCCAACATCGAGTACCTGCGGAAAAACATCGACGCCAACGACCTGGCCGCCCGGGTTCAGGTGGCGGTAGTCCACGCCGCGGTCAGCCGCGAGAATGGTCAGCGGACGTTTTTCCAGGATCGTTCGACCGGTCGGACGTCCAGCTTGATGCCCGATGCCTGGCATCCCGCCGGCAGTGAGGTCGTGGAGACCACCGTGGAATCGGTGACCCTAGACACGCTGGCCCGGGAACACGGCATGCCCGACGTCATCAAATGCGACATCGAAGGAGGGGAATGGGAACTCCTTCAGGGGGGATCGATGGTTCTGGACGAGGAGCCGGTCTGGATGATGGA
>CAZEBV010000064.1:0-11900 GCA_964510695.1 uncultured bacterium | reverse complement strand
TCCTCGTCGAAGGGGGGGACGGTCGCCTCCAGCAGCTGCACCGTCTCCCGGTACCGTTCGTGGCGGTCGGTTCCGATCAGGTCGACGAGTTCGGGATCCCCGGGATCGAGGGTGCGCGTGGTGAGTTTCTCCTGGCCGTGTTCCGCGTCCTCCTCGTAGACGATCACCCGGTCGCGAATCCGGTCGTGGAGCCCGGCGAAATGCTTTCCCCGCCCGATCGGCCAGCTGAACGGCACCAGCTGGGTGTTCAGCTCCTCCTCCATCTCGTCGAACAGCTCCAGGGGTTCCCGGGTAAACCGGTCGAGTTTGTTCACGAAGACCACGAACGGAATTTCGTGGCGGCGGCTCAACCGAAACAGTTTGCTGGTCTGCTTTTCCACGCCGCTTGTTCCGTCGATGACCACCACGGCGCTGTCGGCCGCGACCAGCGTCCGGTAGGTGTCGGCGCTGAAATCGGCGTGACCGGGGGTGTCCAGCAGGTTGACGTGGCGGCCCTCGTGTTCGAACTGAAGCACGCTGGAGGTGATGGAAATCCCGCGCTCCTGCTCCAGATCCATCCAGTCCGAGGTGGCGTGCCGATCCGCCCGGCGGCCCTTCACGGACCCGGCCCGGTGGATCGCTCCGGCGTAGAGCATCAATTTCTCGGTCAGCGTGGTCTTGCCCGCGTCGGGGTGGGCCACGATGGCGATGGTCCGCCGCTGTCGGGCGGCCTCGGCAGGGTCGACGGAAGAGGACATGAGCGGTTCCTCCGGGTGGTCGCTTCAGAACTCGTTAAAGGATAGTTCATCGGCACCCGGGCCGACAGACACGCGGGCCGCGGGACTAACGCACGGGACGGCTGCCGGGCTCCCGCGGGCCGTTCTGACCGCGATCCCGGAGGGCGAGGTCCATGAGGACCACGGCCGTCACGGCCTCGACGATCGGGACGGCCCGGGGAAGGACGCACGGGTCGTGTCGTCCGCTGGCCGACAGGGTCGTGGCCTCCCCGTCCGCCGTGACGGTCTTTTGCTCGTGGCTGATGGTGGAGGTGGGTTTGAACGCCACGCGGGTCGTGACCGGCATCCCGTTCGAAATGCCCCCCTGCACCCCGCCGCTGTGGTTCGTCCGGGTCCGGATGTGCCCATCCTCAACGTGGAAGGCGTCGTTGTGTTCACTGCCCTCCATCGTCACCCCGCGGAACCCACTTCCGATCTCACAACCCTTGGCGGCGGGCAGCGAGAGGTACTGCTGCGCCAGAAGCGCGTCGAGTTTGTCGAAGACCGGTTCACCCCATCCGGCCGGACACCCCCGCACGACGGTCTCCACGACGCCGCCCAGCGATTCCCCGTCGCTTCGCGCCCGCTGAATGCGATCTGAAATCGCCTCGGCCAGGTCGGGGTCCGGACAGCGGACGGGGTTGGACTCCACGTCCTCCCGGCGGACGGCGGCCGGATCCAGGTCGTCCGCCGTCAGCTGATGGACCTGACGGACCCAGCTCACGATTTCGATACCGTATTCCCGACCCAGCCATCGTCGGGCCACGGCGCCGGCGGCCACCCGGGCCACCGTTTCACGGGCGCTGGCCCGTCCTCCTCCCATCCACTGCCGAATCCCGTATTTCTGGTCGTAGGTCATGTCCGCGTGGGAGGGTCGATACACGTCCTTCATGTCCTCGTATTCCGCGGGGCGTGCGTCCCGGTTCTCCACCATCATGGCAATCGGGGTTCCGAGGGTTTCACCCTGAAACACCCCGCTCATAATCCGCACCTGGTCGCTCTCACGACGCTGGGAGGTCAATTTACTCTGACCGGGACGACGGCGGTCGAGCTCACGCTGAACGTCCTCCTCCCCGAGTTCCAGACGAGGGGGACACCCGTCGATGACCACCCCCACGGTGTCACCGTGGCTTTCCCCCCAGCTCGTGACCCGGAAGGCCTGTCCGAACGTGTTACCCGACATCGTGAGTCAACCCTCCTCTGCGGCCGCGTCGACGACGGCGACCCCGTGGGACGTTCCAATCCGGCTGGCCCCGGCCTCGAAAAATTCAGCGGCCCGCTGGTAGGTTCGTATGTCACCGGCGACTTTGACGCCGTATCCATCGCCCACCACTTCCCGGAGGATCCGCACGTCCTCCAGGGTACCTCCCCCGGGGCCGTACCCGGTCGAGGTCGCCACGAAGTTGGCGCCCCCCTCGCAGGCCATCCTGGCCGACTGCCGGATCTCCTCCTCCGTGAGGTAACCGGTCTCGAGGATGACCTTGATGATCGTATCGTCCAGTGACTGGCGCATGGCCCCGATCTCGTCCCGGACGTAATCGTACGCCTCGTCCTTGACGGCCCCGATGTTCATCACCACGTCCAGTTCCTCGGCCCCCAGACTGACGGCTTCGTAGGCCTCCCGCATTTTCATCGTCGGCGTCCCCGCGCCGAAAGGAAAACTGATGACCCCGCACACGACGACGGAGGTCTCCTCCAGTTCCTCACAACACGTGGAAATCCGATAGGGATTGACCGCCACGGTCCCAATTCCGTTCGTCCCGGCTTCCTCGCACAGACGGACGATCCCCTCACGTCGGGTGTCCGGATCAAGAAGAGTATGATCGATCCGCTCGGCGATCGATTCGGGATCGATGGCGGTTCACTCCCGTCCCGTGGAGTCGGTCAACCGGGGTGTTCCTCGTCCGCCGCGTCCTCACGCCGTTCCACGAGCCGCCGGAGCGTTCGACGGAACCGCCGCCGATCGGCGGCATCGAAGCTCGAGGGGCCGGTGGTTCGCCCACCGGCCCGGCGCCGTTTCCCCGCCTGGTGACGCATGGCCAGGCGTCCTTCGATGTCCTCCGAGCGGACCCGATCCCCCCGAAATCGCACCACGATCGCCTCCCGGGGTAGAACCAGCGCGGCCAGTCCCAGGTCGTCCGTCACGACGAGGTCACCCGACCGCACGTGACGGTGAATCACGTGGTCGGCGGCGTCCCGGCGATCGCCCGTCTCCAGGGTGCTCACGTGCTCCTCGGGTCGCTCGTGACGGTGATGGCGGTTGTGTACGAGCACCACTTCTTCCGGGGCACACAGCTCGATGACGTCGTCGACCACCGGACAGGCGTCGGCGTCCACGTAGACCGTCATGGGAACCTCCCTGGCGTCGGGGAAGCAGCGAAGCGGCGTCCTTTGATCTCCCGGTAGTCTACTTGAAACATCAGCGGGCCGTCATCGGCGCCGTCCGTGCGGACCTTCCCCGATACGTATGGTACCTTCACAGCCTCACGTTCCGAGCACTCGACCCGACCCATCCAACCCGCTCACCGCCCTCCGCCCCGCGGCGGTCGGCCGGTCAGGGAGTCCAGCCATGTCCCCCGAGCCCCCTCGCTACCGCTGGATGGTCATGACCCTGGTGTTCGCGGCCGGTTTCATCTCCATCGGGTGGATCTGGTTCTCGCTCCCGGTCCTCCTCCCGAGCATCGGGGAGGAACTGGGCCTGGCCGCCTGGCAGACTCAGCTTATTTTCGGCGCCATTCCGATGACCTTCATCCTGACGTCGATTGCGGGAGGGATGGTCGGGGACCGCTACTCCCTCAAATGGGTGGTGGGGCTTGGCATCGTCATTCTGGGAACCTCCGCTCTCCTCCGGGCCCTGCTTCCGGGCTACGCAGGGGCCCTGATCGCGAGCCTCCTCGCGGGAGTTGGAGTGGGTCTAACGGTTCCCAACTACGTCAGCGCCCTTCGCCGATGGTTCCCCGCGGCGGAACTGGGGATCGCCAACGGCCTTCGGCTCGCGGGGGTTCGAAGCGGGGCTGCCGTGGCACAGGGATTCGTCGTTGCTTACCTGCTTCACCGGGTCGGGGGATGGCGGGGAACTCAGCTGGTGCTGGGAGGCGCCGGAATCGCCGCCGCCGCACTCTGGGTGCTTGCCTACCGGGAACCCGGGGAGGAACCCACCACGACCCGCCGATCCGATACCCCGTCCCTTCGTGGGCTGCTGGGCCGCCGGGAGCTTCTGGTTCTTGGAGGGCTGACCTTCCTGCACCTGTTTAGTTTCATGGCCTACCTCGGTCTGCTCCCCACGTGGCTTCACCACCTGGACGGCGTGCCCGAATCCCGGGTCGGCACTTTGAGCTCCATCGTCTTCTGGAGCGGGATCGCCGGGGGGGTGGGGCTGCCGTCCCTGTCGGATCGACTTGCACGCCGTAAGGCGATCATCCTGCCGTCCCTTCTTCTGATGCTCACCGGCATCGTGGGAACGGGTCTCTCGGCGGGTGGGTGGATGATGGTGACCTCGATTACGCTGACGGGCCTGGGCGGAGGGTCCATGCTGCCGCTGCTTTTGACGGTGGTCAGCGAACACCCCGAGAGCGGTTCGACGGGAGGCCCGGCGGGCCTTCTGCTGTCCTTCGGTCAGGTTGGTTCGACCCTGGGTCCACCGATCGGCGGGGCCATCCTCGAATGGGGCGGCGTGACACCGTCCGCCCTGACACTGGGGGTTCCGCTGGTTCTGGGGCTTGTTCTGCTGACCCGGGTTCGGGAGACGGCTCCCCGTGCCGACTGACCCCCCGCGCTTTGCTCCGGAGGACCCGGGTCCGTCCGAGGCGGACGACGCTTCCCTTTTCTGGAACCCTCAGACCCTCCTGCTGCTTTCCGTGATGGTTCTGCGCAGCATCGGGTTCGGCATTATCATCCCCACGCTGCCTTACCTGGCAAAAATCCTCGACGCCAGCTCCTTCGAGATGGGCCTGACGGTGACACTGTTCTCCGTGGCTCAATTCATCGCCTCCCCCTACATGGGCGGCTTCGCCGACCGCTTCGGGTCCCGGAACGTCATGGTCCTCGGTCTGTTGATCTACGGCGTGGCGATGGTTCTCGTGGGGTTCAGTCCGACCGTGCCCTTCCTGCTGGGCGTGCGAATCCTGGCGGGGGTGGGACTCGCCGCCTCGACCCCCAGCGCGAACGCGTACGCCGTCGAAATTACCACCTCCCGGCAGCGTCCGGTTCTCCTGGGATGGATGGCGGGTGCGGGGGGCGTGGGGTTCATGCTCGGGCCCGGCCTGGGGGGGTTTTTAGCACCCATCCACATTACGGTCCCCTTCGTCGTCGCCGGGGTACTCTCGATGGCGGCCGGGGGACTGGCCCGGGGCATGCTGCCGGAAGTGACCAGCCCGGATGCCCTGGAAGCCGCCCAGCATCCCACCGCGGGGACCTCCCTTCAGCGGCTCGTCGGGCAGCTGTTCGGCGGTCCGCTCTCCTCGCTTCTCTGGCTTCGGTTCGGCCTGGCCTTCGCGGGCGGGGCCATCGACAGCATGCTGGGGTATTTCCTGATCGACCGGTTCGCGGCGGGGGAGATGACCACGGGCATGGTGTTTACCCTCCGGGGCCTCATCGTCGCCCTCTCACAGGCTTTCCTGATCGCTCCGCTCGTGCGCTGGTTCGGGGAACATCGCAACGTCGTCGGGGGCATGACCCTCGCCAGCGTCGGTTTCGTCGTCCTTGCGCTGGCGCCTTCCCTGTCCTGGATCTTCGGGAGTTTCGTGATTATCGCCTTCGGGGTGGCGGTCGTGCGCCCCCTGCTCGTGTCGGTGTCTTCCCGCACGACCGACTACGAGCAGGGCGAAACGATGGGGTTTTTGTCCAGCATGATGAGCCTGGGACGGGCCACGGGGCCCATGTGGGCGGGATGGGTCTACCAGTACGTTCCCTCCTCCCCGTTCCTGACGGCCTCGGTGCTCTTTACCGGGTTCCTGTGGCTGTTCATGGCCCGGGCCGACACCGAGCGAGGGGACATCGAGGATCCCCACGACGCCTCGCCCTGACGGGTGCCGGTCCGGCCCAGCCGGCCCTCCGTGACCCCGGTCGGAGGGTCGATGGGTGACCGCTCGCGCGTGCCCTGGCTCGATGATGGCAGGACAGCTTCGCGGACCCCGGGTGGCCGCGTCGACCTGAATCGACGCTCAAACGGATTCCATTCCCCGAAATGAGTAGTTATTGTGCTTGATTACCGGGGACGCACGGCGGGGTTCCGCCGGAGTTTCCGGTGATTAGACGGTCATTCGAACGGTCGGAAAGAGACGGGACGATCAACCATGATGCTGGGTGTTCCCTCGGAAACGGCCGACGGTGAAACACGCGTCGCCCTGATCCCTCCCGTGGCCGAACGTCTGGTTGACCGGGGACTCGAGGTTCTCCTCGATCGGGGCGCGGGGAGGGCCGCCGGCTGGACGGACGAGCAGTACCGGGCGGCCGGTTGTGAACTGGTCGAGGAGCGAGGGACGGTGTTCGAGCGGTCGGAGATCATCCTGCAGGTCAGGGCGATGGGGGCGAACCCGGCGGGCGAGCTGGATGCCTACCGCGAGGGCCAGACCGTCATCGGCCTGCTGGGTCCCTATGATCTCGAGGGGGAACTCGACCGGCTCGCCGAGCGGGGCGTGACGGCCTTCGCCCTGGAGCTGATCCCCCGAATCAGTCGGGCTCAGAGCATGGACGCCCTCTCCTCCATGGCCAGCATCGGAGGGTACAAGGCCAGCCTGATCGCCGCCGAATCCCTGCCGAAGATCTTCCCCATGATGATGACGGCCGCCGGAACGATCCGCCCCGCCGACGTCTTCGTGGTTGGCGCGGGGGTGGCGGGCCTGCAGGCGATCGCCACCGCCAAACGACTCGGGGCGGCCGTCCGCGGCTACGACATCCGACCGGAGGTCCGGGAGGAAGTCGAAAGCCTGGGCGCGGATTTCGTCGAACTGGACCTTGAAACCGACGACTCCTCGGACGAAGGGGGTTACGCCCGGGAAAGGGACGAAACGTTCTACGAGGAGCAGCGGCGGGTGATGACCGAGGTGGTGGCGGATTCCGACGTGGTCATCACCACCGCGGCCGTGCCCGGCCAGCCCTCCCCCGAGCTGGTCACCTCCGAAATGATCGAGACGATGGACCCGGGGTCGGTCATCGTCGATCTCGCCGCCGAGGGAGGCGGCAACTGCGAACCCACCCGACCCGACGAAACGGTGGAACACGCGGGGGTTCGCGTGTTCGGCCCGACCAACCTGCCCGCCACCGTGCCTCACCACGCCAGCCAGCTGTACGCCAACAACGTGGCGAACTTCCTGGAGCACCTTCTGGAGGAAAACGACCTGTCGATCGACACGGACGACGAAATCGTAACGTCGACCATGCTGGTCCACGAGGGTACCGTCCGATCCCCGCACGAGGACGACGACTAATCCACGGAGGGGTTCCCCATGGAGGGACTCATTGAGAACCTGACCCTGTTCGTGCTGGCCGGGTTCGTGGGATTCGAAATCATCACCAAGGTTCCGGCCACCCTTCACACGCCCCTTATGTCGGGGGCCAACGCGATCTCCGGGATTACCCTCATCGGATCGGTGGTGGCCGCCGGTTCCGGTTCGACTCCCCTCGCGACGGGCCTGGGGTTCATCGCGGTCGTGATGGCGACCATCAACGTGGTCGGCGGCTACCTGGTGACCCACCGAATGCTGGAAAAATTCCACCGGGGTGACGAGGACTAACCATGCTCTCCGGGTTCCCCGAGTGGATCCTTTCGCTCACCTACCTGGTCTCGGGGGTGCTGTTCATCCTGGGACTTCGGGACCTGACGCATCCCCGTACCGCGGTCCGCGGCAACCTGACCTCGGCCCTGGGCATGCTTTTGGCCGTGGGAGCCACGGTTCTCTGGTGGGAAATCCTCTCCCCGATCGTGCTGCTCGCCGCCCTGGTCGTGGGTTCCGCGATCGGGGTCTGGCTGGCCCTCAGGGTGGCCATGACCGAAATGCCTCAGCTCGTCGGGCTCTTCAACGGCTTCGGCGGGGGAGCCTCGGCGGTCGTGGCCGGGTCCGAACTGATCATTCGATGGCACGAAACGGGGGCTTCGGAACTGCTCCCCTACGACATGACCGTTGCCGCGGCGGCGTCGGGGATTATCGGCGCGGTCACCCTCTCGGGCAGCCTCGTGGCCGCCGGCAAACTGCACGGCCTCCTGGGGGACTCCCCGATCCGTTACGCCGGCGAGCACGCCGTGAAGATCCTTTTCCTGCTGGTGTCGGTCGGGTTCGGGATCTACCTGGTGGCTCAACCCGACGCGTTCTCCGCGTACCTCCTCGCCGCCTGGATGCCCACCTACTGGTACCTCGTGGCCGCCGCACTCGTGCTGGGCGTCCTGCTGGTGATTCCCATCGGTGGGGCCGACATGCCCGTCGTGATTGCCCTCCTTAACTCCTACTCCGGACTCGCGGCCGCCGCCACGGGTTTCGTGCTCAACAACAGCGCCCTGATTATCGCCGGCACCCTGGTCGGCGCCTCGGGACTCATCCTCACCAAAATCATGTGCGACGCCATGAACCGTTCCCTAGCCAACGTCCTGTTCGGAGGGTTCGGGGAGCCCGACGAGGACGAGGACATGGAGGACATCTACGAGGGCAGCATCACCGCCACCTCCCCGGCCGAGATCGAGATGCTTCTGGATTCCGCGGGGCGGGTGGTCATCGTGCCCGGCTACGGCATGGCGGTGGCCCAGGCTCAACACGCCGTGGCCGAGCTGGCCGAGCTGCTCGTTGAGAACGGGGTCGACGTCGAGTTCGGCATCCACCCCGTGGCCGGGCGAATGCCGGGACACATGAACGTGCTGCTGGCCGAGGCCGACGTCCCTTACGATCGCATGAAGGAACTCGAGGAGGTCAACCCGACCTTCTCCCAGACCGACCTCGTGATCGTGACGGGGGCCAACGACGTCGTGAACCCGGTCGCCAACACGGACGACTCCAGCCCCATTGCCGGCATGCCGGTGCTGAACGTGTGGGAAGCCCGCACGGTGATCGTCAACAAGCGGAGCCTCAGCCCCGGGTTTTCGGGCATCCCGAACCCGCTCTTCGCGCGGGACAACACGCTGATGCTGTTCGGGGACGGCAAAGCCATGATGCAGGAATGCGTCAACGTCTACAAAGAAAACCACTGATCCGCCGGTGAACGACCGCTCCACCCCGCCCGAACTGCCCGCCGAACGGCGGCGACTCGCCGAGTCCATCCGGGGGTTCATGCCGCCGGAGGAAGGCCGCGCACTGTATCGGGCCGGCCGCCGGGCGGCCGCCGACGGACCGCTGCTGGAAATCGGAAGCTACTGCGGAAAATCCGCCCTCTACCTGGGAACCGCGGCCGAGGAACACGGGACCGTGCTGTTCAGCGTGGATCACCACCGCGGTTCCGAGGAGAACCAGCCCGGCTGGGAACACCACGATCCCTCGGTGGTGGACGAACGTACGGGCCTGATCGACACCCTCCCCTTCTTCCGGGACAACCTGCACGACGCCGGGCTCGAGGAAACGGTCGTGGGGGTGGTGGGGGACTCCCCCACCGTGGCCGCCCACTGGGAGCCCTCGCTGGCGCTCGTCTTCATCGACGGCGGTCACGGACGAGAACCGGCGCACAACGACTACGAAAGCTGGGCCCCCAGGGTTCGGGAGGGCGGGTTGCTGGCCATCCACGACGTCTTCGAGGATCCCGAGGAAGGAGGACGGCCTCCCTTCGAGGTCTTCCGCCGGGCCCTGGATTCCGGGGCGTTCGAAGCCCGCTCGCGCACGGGGTCGCTCAGGATCCTCGAACGAACCGGCGCGGGGATTTAGCGCCCGCCGATTGGCCTTAGCTCCAGCGTTTCCTCCGCCGCCTCCTCCACCGCCTCATCGCTGAACGCCATCCGAACCCCGCTTCCCTCCCGCCACCGCTCGAGCATGTCGTCGTAGTGCTTCGAGAACGGGTTCCCGGACTGTCCACCGGGCAGCACGAACCGGCAGTTATCCCAGTCGCCCACGTCGATCACCATCCTCAGGGAGGCAATCGCAATGGGGTTGCCCGTCACGTCCCGGGGATCCGGCGAGGCCTGCCCGACGGTGTTGGTGTCTCCGCCCCACGGGAAGGGACCCAGGTTATAGACGCCGTCCAGGAGCGGAAGCTCCCCGAGCGGATGCTCCAGGGTCAGGGGACGAAGCTGCCCCCACGCCCAGTCGTCCGGCTCTTCCCCGCCCCGGTTTCGCAGCCGCTCGAGGGCCGTACGGGCGGCCTGACGGATCGTCTCCTCCCACCCGGCTTCGAACCACCCGTCGGGCCGCTCCCGGAGCAGTCGGACAAGGTGGCTCACCCGACGCAGGGCGAACTTCGACTGGCCCAGCATCTCGTCGAAGCTCTTCCCGAGGGCCCACTCGGCCGCGTTCGGGGCCTTCGACCGGGCCACCCGGTTAATCATCTCCGCCAGCCAGAACTCGAACAGCGCCGCCGCGGGGGAACCGGCCCCCACGACGCCGTCCCACTCCCTTAGAAGCTCCTCGGCGACCGACAGGTCGGCGGCCTCCTCCAGCGCCGCGAGAACATCCTCGCGGACCTCCTCCCAGGGCAGGCTGTATTGATCCATCTGGAGCTGGAGGGTGGACTCGACGTCCCAGTCGTCCCGGTCTTCGAGTCGATCGGCGATCCGTGTCACCCGATAGCCGTCGATCCAGTCCATGCCCAAGAACGGATCCTCGGTCTCCCGGACCGGACGGTTGTTGGCGGTCGCCAGGTACCCGGCCTCGGGGTTCTTAGCCCGGGGCATCTCGTCGTGGGGAACCGGATCCGGTTCCCAGCCGACCTCCGGATCCCAGCCCGGTCGGGGCACGGTCCCGTACCCCGACCGTCGCCGCGGCGCCTGACCCACGGTCTGCCACCCGATGTCCCCGCCCTCGTCCGCGTAGACGTAATCCATCGACATGACCGTCCAGCCCTCGAAGCCCTGTCGGAAGGTCTCGAAATCACGCACGCGGGGAAGGTCCAGGTATCCGCGCATTCGCTGGGGCCACGCGCTGGTGAGGGCCATCGAGAGCACCACGTCCTCCTGGTCCTCCAGGGCCGGGCTCACCACGGGACCGTGATCGGTCTCAAGAACCCGTTCCTCCACGGGCTCCCCGCCCCGCACCGGAATGGTCTCGTGGCGGACCCCGCACTCCACCAGCTCGTCCCCCCGGCGGACGGAACGCCCGTCGTCACCGACCTCCTCCAGGAAGAAATCCGCCATGTCCACGTTGCAGGCGGTGGGCCCCCACGCGGCGTGGCCGTTGTGGCCGCAGGGTACGCCCGGCAGACCCATAAGGGAGGCCCCCGCCACCGCCCATTCGGGCGTCCGAAGGTGACAAAGATACCACTGGGAGGGATGCATGGGAGGCAGGTGGGGATCGTTCGCCAGAAGCGGTCGGCCGGTCGACGTTCGGTCCGCCGAGAGGGTCCAGTTGTTCGACGCGCCCCCGGCCGTCCCCACCAGACCGGTCAACCGATCGAGTTCCCGGCTCAAAACATCCAGCGAAGGACCGGCCTCGTCCCCGGGCGGATGCGTCACGTTGAGCCATTCGGCGTAGGAAGGGTCCAGGTCCCGGACCGCTTCGGGGCCGTCCTCCCGAAGGATCTTCAAACGGGCCAGTTCGGCGTCCCAGTTGGAGTTCAACCCCAGCCCCACCACGGCACTCAGGGCCAGGACGTCGGCGGGTTTGATCGTCAGTGGATCGATCATCAGGTAGCTGAAGGGGTGTGGAAGCGCATCGCGGCCGACGGCCGTTCCCTCGTTGATCCCCCTCACGTAGGCTTCCAGGCATCGGCGGGAGAAATCGTCGAGCTGTTCAACCTGACGCCGTGCACGGTGGTAAAAACCCACCCGCCTGGACAGTCGGTCCGTGGAAAGGACCCGTTCACCGATCACCTCGGCGAGCCGGCCTCGGGCCAGCCGCACGAGGATCTCGACCTGAAACCGCCGGTCCTGACCCTCGCAGAACCCCAGACCGTACCAGGCGTCGGCGTCGTTCTGGGCCCGGACGTGGGGGATTCCCCATCGGTCCCGCCGAATCGTCAGCGGATCCCGGGCTCCCTCCACGCGCACTTCACCCCGGGTGGTGGGAGTACGTCGTCCCA
>CAZEBV010000063.1:0-11914 GCA_964510695.1 uncultured bacterium | reverse complement strand
GCTCATGGAAGTTTCTGGCATTCTAAACAACTTCCTGAAGTGGTAAATGCCCTAGTTCAATAATTCAACCATCTGATCTTCTCACGTTCACCGCATGCATCACCGTTCCTTTGTTCCTCCGAAAAAAGTTTCCGATTTCTTTTGGCCCGTACCCTTCCTCGTACATCGCCGCCATCGCCTCCTGCCGCAGCCGGGCTCCCGGCTGGGTCCGTCCCGGTGCTTTAAGATCCTCCACGCTCAGATCCGTTGATTCAACCTGCTCCCGTGCAATCTCCTCCAGGGAACGACGATCCCGCCGGTCTCGATAGTGCTCCCCTCGATCCTCCCGGCGTTTCTCCAGGTTCGTCCATTCCGTGGAGGTACCAACGTAGCCCACCCCACCTTCGGGTAGCCCCACATCCCTGCTCATTTTTTCGAGGTAAGTTCTCCGGGGGTTCACCCGAAAGTTAGGCGGCCACCGCCAGCTCTGCAGGGGGCCGTGGTCCCACTCTCCTTTCCGGTAGAGGGCATCCGTCGACCACTCGTAGTCCCCGGGATCATCGACCATTCCAGCTTCGACCGGATTGTTGTGAATGTAGGGAACGAGCTGTAGGAGGTAAGCATCGTCCAGAATGATGTCCGTTCCCGGATGGGATCGAAAAACCGATCCGCCGCGGTCGCGCCGACGGTTCAGGTATTTCGCGTAGGACATGTGAAGACCGTTCAGAACTCGACCGAGTTCGACGGGTCCCATCCTGACCAGCGCGTGATAGTGAGTGTCCAGCAAACAAAGCGCCCCGAGACCGACCTTTCGGCGACGGAATGTGTCATCCAGCCGGTTCAGGAACCACGTCCGTTCCTCCGGAGTCGAAAAAAGACGCACCTCCTCCTGTCCCCGGGCGTAGACGTGATACCAGTACCCCTCGTGAAACTGCCTGGGTGGGTTGGCCATCGGCACCCAATCCGACGTGAAATGGAGGACGTTATTGAACTATTATACCTTCTAGGGCACTGTCTCCTTTTCGCCCAGCATCGCGCCCAAAACGAACAGCACCCAGCAGCCGATGAAACCGTACAGGTTGGCACCCAGAAGCCCCGCGTAGGATCCGCTCCCGAGCGACAGGGCGGCGGGGATGTCACCCAGGAGATCGTACAGTCCCACCCCGAACCCGAACCAGAAGGCCAGGTGAAAGGCCGGCGGACCGGGGCGGGACCAGGCGTAGCACAGAAACACCGGGGCCAGGCCCATCACCATCGTCCCGCTCAGGGTCGTGGCCCGGAGGATGGTGGCCTCCGTCAGCAGGGGAAGGTTGCCCAGCACGGCCATCACAACCATCACCGTCCGCCCGACCCGCAGGTCCCCCGGCTCGAACCACCCGCCCAGATCGGGCACGTCGACGGCGAACTCCCGGGCCAGGGACGCGAAGGTCGAGTCGATCGTGCTGCCGGCGGAGGTGAGCATCACGACGTTCATCAGCACCAGGACGGTCACCCCCAGACTGCGCGCGACTCGAGGAGGCGCGTCGTCCTGGATCCCCATGCCCCCCACGAAGGCGTAGACGCCCACCAGGCTGAAGACGACGATGCAGAGAACCCCCAGCCCACCCGCCGTCAGGTACCCGCTCAGGGTGGTCTCCGTGTCGGTGATGAAGGCACGGTCGGTCAGCACGGGGTCGTGAAACGGGTAGCTGAGGGACTGAAGAAGCGCCACCAGGAGAAGATCCAGCCCGCCCGCCATCGACATCTCGCCGGCGCTCATCAGTTCCCCGCTGCGCCCGGGCACCACGTACCCCAGCACGAGGGCGATGAAGAAGACCATCAGGACGACCTGAATCCCGTCGGTGACGATGGAACTTCGAAGGCCGCCGCGCAGGCTGTACAGCAGCGTGATCCCGGTAAACCCCGCACAGGCGACGTAGTAGGGCGTGCTTCCCTTGGGGCCGAAGTAGGTCCCCACCACCATCGTGTTCGACCAGATCTCGTTGAACAGACGGACGAAGATCGCCAGCATGAAGGTCAGCGCGGCCAGCCGGCCGTAGCGGCCGATCAAAAACTCCACGAGGCTGTCCACGCCCAGGCGGCGGCGCATCCCGCAGATCACGACGCCCGCCACCGGGATCGAAAGATACCAGCCCGCGTAGGCCAGCCCGCCCGTGAGTCCGAAGGAGGCCCCCAGGTTGGCGGCGTTGGTGATGGACTTCGCGAAGACCCAGGAGACCAGGACGCTTCCGGTCAAAAGCCAGAAACCCACGGGGCTGCCCCCGCGGTCCCGACCCTCGAAGAAGGTCTTTCGGTCCAGGGCGCGGGGCGAAAGCGCCCAGAGAAGAACCCCGTAAGCGATCAGGACAAGCCAGTTCACCGCATCACCGGGGGCGAGGCCCCCTTGATAGACTCAGGCTTCGCCTCGTTTAATCCAGGACACAGGGATCCTGCAGGGACCCAACCCTACCGTCGGCCGGAGGTCCTCTCCGTTCCGGGCCTGACATTCGAGGCCAGACGGTCCCCGATTAATCGGATGTCGGTGCCCGGGAGGGAGTGGGCGTGCCGGCCCACAGCTCCCACAGACAGACCCCCGAGGCCCAGAGGGTGCCCAGCGTGATGGCCGGGCCGGACACCCAGAAGAGGTGGGCCCACCCCGCCCCGGCGAAGCGGATCAACCAGGGGGCCAGCACCTCCAGCAGAAGGCCCGTGAACGTGACCACCGTCACGGCGGCCTGCTCGGCGGTGGGTCGGGGCGTCAAAAAATACAGGTGCAGAAGCGCCAGGTAGACGACCGGCATGATGAACAGGTGGAAGTGGGCGGTCTCCAGCAGCTGCCGGTAGGATTTTTCCACCATGAAGCCCCCCTCCCCGCCCTCCCCTCGGTCGCCGCGGTAGTAGTCCGCCGCCCGCTCGGCCTCGAAGGCGAACTGCTGGTGGTAGAGGGCCACGCTGGAGGTCAGCCCCAGCAGGACGAACAGCACGAAGAAGCTCAGCGCCAGCTTCATCGGCAGCGTGAAATCCGCCAGCGCGAAGCGGCCGCCGGAGAGGTAGCGCACGGTGGACCCTCCCGTGGGGGCGGTGCCCCCGGATTCAGCGGGGAATCAAACCGCGGGTGCGAAGCAGCGCCAGCACCTTCCGGGTGCCCCGGGCCACGGACTTCGAGGAGATCGTGGCCCCCACGACGTGGATCACGTCCAGGTTGACCCGAAACTGGCTGGAGTCGAGGGTCTCGCCCTCGAACTGGCGCATGAACCGGCGTTCCCGGACCTCGCCGCCGTAGGGCTCCCGGTAGACCAGCACGTCGATGCGGTGCACGGCGCCGTCGGCGTCAACGCCGTACATCAGGTCAATGTACTCGTGCTGCCCCGGCTGCTGCAGGAAGACGGCGTACCGGTACGGACGCGTATCCTGAGACCCGTAAAGCCGGTAGACCCGGTACGTGTCGGTGAACATCTTCACGCGCTGCCGGCGGCGGATCCGCTCGACCTCGGTGTCGGTGAGGGTGATGACGGACCGTCGGGCCCGATCGTCGGGCCGCCGCTTCTGGAGGTCGACCGCCTCGGTCTCCGACAGATACTCCCGGGCGAAGAACCGGCCGTCCTCGGGGGTCGTGTCGGCGGCCAGCGGGCCGATCGCGGCGAAGAGCATGATGCCGCCGCCGTCCCGTGCGGGTCCGACGATCCATGATGGGTTTCGGGCTGACCCGGCTCAGAACCCCAGGACCATGCCCGCGCCCACACGGTCGCGATCCTGGGCGGCGGCGCCCTGACGGTCGTCGACGTCGTAGCTGACCTTGAAGGCCATCCGCTCCATGGGCCGGTAGTTGAAGCCCAGCGAGAGGATGTTGCGGTCATGGTCGTCCGGGTCCGCCGGGAGGTCGAAGTCCAGCGTCTCGTAGCGGGCCAGGGCCGTGAAAGTCGGGTTGTCGAAGCCGCTGGCCAGCCAGGAGTCCCGCAGCCCGTTCGGGAAGAAGTGGTAGGCCGTCTCCAGGTAGCCGCCCGAGGCGCCGGTGATGCCGCCGGGGGCCTGCTGGTCCTTGTCGATGCTCACGGCCTCGCCCTTGAACTCGAAGGGCCCGACGACGTAGTTGCCGTCCAGGGCCAGGAAGGTGATGCTTCGATCCGGGGCGTAGTCGGACTGATACCCCGAGACCGCGAACTCCGAGCCCAGCAACGGCGTCCAGGCCACCCGGCTCCAGACGGCCTTGGAGTTGTTGTTGTCGCCCTCGGAGAGCACCGTGCCCGAGCCCAGCATGCTGTCGATCTCGTCGGCGGTCCCGGTGTCAGTCGCCGAGGCGGGGCGCATGCCGTTGCTGATGCCGACCTGGTAATCCAGCGTCTCGGTGATGGCTCCGTTGAGCCCGATCCCGGACTCGAACCAGGTCGAGGGAATCAGCTGGCCGTCCACGGCGGGCCGGAAGACGAAGTCCCGCAGGTTGCCGTCGTGCTCCAGGTTCAAACGGCCCACCGGGATCAGGTCAATGCCGGCGCGCAGATTCTGACTTCCGGTCAGGGCGAACTCCAGCCAGGCCTGCTCGAGCTTGATGTCTGGGGCTCCGCCGTGCTCGATCTCAAGTTCGCTGAAGAAGCGGATTCGCTCGTGGGGCTGGGTCCCGAAGAACAGGATGGTGCGGTGCTGGTCGAAGTCGCCCGGGGCCCCCTCGACGTCCTCGTATTCGGTCTCGAAGTAGCCGCCGAAGGTCACGGGACTGCCCAGGCGGTCGAAGCGTCCCTCGGTGTGGCCGGCCGCGCCGAAGGCCGCCGCGGGCATGAGCGTCAGGACGAGTAGCAGACTGAACAGGATGCTGCCGGTGCGCTTCACGGTGCGTCGCCTCCCAGGTTCAGGGGATGTCGGGTCGAACCGTACGGATCGTCGAACCCGGAAGGGTAAATCGGTGGATCCACGATCACCTCCCGGACAGAAAAAGGGGTTCCTTCGGCCTCCACGATCCCCGGGTCGGGCTGTCATCCGGCGGCGGACCCGCACGCCGGGGGAGGCCCGACCGGAGGAACGGCTTTTGAGATTGAGTCTCAATACATCCAAGAAGAGAACAATAATTTATCACGGCTGAACGGGCTGTCAAGAGGTTGTTCCCGCCCGGGAGGAACCGAGGGCGACGCGGGTCCAGCGAATCGAGGGGTAGGCGCGCATCAGGGCCCGGACCCGCGCGGGTTCGATCGCCAGGGCGGTGGCGGCCGCGTCGGCCACCCACCCCACCCGGGCGCTCACGAGGGCCCGGCGGCCGGGGGGAACCGGCCGTCCGGTGCGCGGGTCCAGAAGGTGGATCCCGGTGTCGGCGGGCTGGTGGCTGACCGCGATCGATTGATGGACGATCCGGCGCGGCTCGGTTTCGCCCGGCAGGCCCACCGGCCATCCCCCGGGGTCCTCCTCCGGGGGCGCCCCGGCCATCACGCTTCGTCCCAGCCGGATCAGGTAACGGTCGATCCCCCGGGCCTTGAGGGCCCCGGCGGCCCGGTCCAGGGCGAAGCCCTTGGCGATCCCGCCCGCGTCCAGCCCCATCCCCTTCCCCGTCAGGGCAACCCGGGGCGGCTCACCGTACAGGCGAATCCGTCCGCCGGCCTCCGGTCGGTCCGACCGATTCCCCAGCCGGGCGGGTTTCATCCCCCGCTTAACCTGGGGCCCGAGCACGTTCATCGAGAACGCGCCGCCGGAGATCCGCTGCATCGCCCGCCCGTGCCTGACGACCCGGATCACCCACGGATCCACCGCAACGGGCCCCCGGCCCGCCGCCCGGTTGACCCGCCGCAGGTCGGAGTCCTCTCTGTACAGGCTGAGGGTTCGATCCACCCGGCGAAAGACACGCCGCACCGACGCCACGCCCTGCCGGGCGGTCGTGTCGTCGCTCGCCTCGAGAACCACCTCGGCCCAGGTTCCCATGGTGGGCCAGGATCGGGCCCTCCGGGCCTCCGCCGGGGCGGCCGCCATCAGGGCCACCACCACGAGACCCACCCCGACCATGGTTACGCCCGACGCCGACCCGGACCCGGCGGAACGTCCCTCCGGGTCGGACCCGGGCCAGACTACCCCGACGAGAACGCCCATCAGGGCGGCCAGGAGGTTCAGGCCCACGTCGCCGAGGGAGTAGACCCGGCGCGGAACCAGCCACTGAATGCCCTCGTCCCCCCAGCCGATCAACCCCACGATCGCCAGGGCCGCCGGGGCGGCCGGTCCCGGGTCCAGCATGCCGGCAAGAAATCGGTAACCCAAAAACCCCAAAAACCCGTAGCCGACCAGGTGAAGCCCGCGAGCGGGCTGATCAAGCTGCCAGGCCACCAGCCCACCCGCGACACAGACGCCGCCCAGAACCATCAGGGACCCCGGTGTCTGGTGGGCCCGGCTGCGGCCGACCATGCCGGCCACGAACAGAAGGAAGATCCCGTACAGGCTCCCCCAGACGGGGGCGGCGAGGTCGAAGCGGGCGAGCGTTCGATTGAGGGAGGGAACCAGGGGAATCGTGGCGTAGATCAGGGCCCAGACGGCGAGAAAGACGGCGCCGAGGCGGCGCTGGCGGCGCAAGAACCCGTCCACGTCGGGCCCCTTCCCTCGATTCCGGGGCGATTACCCCCGTTCGGAGATCGGCGTGACCGTGCGGTCCTTCGGACCGACGTAGTTGGCCCGGGGCCGAATAAGCCGGTTGTCCTCCAGCTGCTCCAGGACGTGACCGATCCAGCCGGCAATCCGACTGGAGGCGAAGATCGTCGTGTAAAGGTCGATCGGGATCCCCATCTGGTAGAAGGTCGAGGCCGAGTAGAAATCGACGTTGCAGTTGATGCCCTTGTCCTCCAGCATGAAATCCTCCAGCTGGCGGCTGTACTCGAACCATTTCCGGGTTCCGTTCTGTTCCCCCAGCTGCTCGCTCATGTCCCGGAGGTGGGTCGCCCGGGGATCCTCGGTGTCGTAGACCCGATGCCCGAAGCCGGGGATCTTCTCCCCCGCGGCGAGTTTCTCTTTCAGGAATTCCACGGGGTCGGCCCCGCGCTCGTCGATCTCCAGCAGCATTTTCATCACCTGGGTGTTCGCCCCGCCATGCAGGGGACCCTTGAGGGTGCCGATGGCCGAGGTAATCGCCGAGTGCAGGTCACTCAGGGTGGAGGCGGTCACCCGGGCCGAGAAGGTGGACGCGTTGAGCCCGTGGTCGGCGTGCAGCACGAGGCAGACGTTGAAGGCGTCCTCGGCGGTCTTTGAGGGCTTCTCGCCGTTCAGCATGTAGAGGAAGTTCGCGGCATGGCTCAGCTCGGGATCGGGGTCCACGATCGGCTCCCCGGAGCGGGACCGTTCGAACGCGGCGACCAGGGTGATAATGCCCGCCGTGAGCCGCAGTCCCCGGCGCAGGTTGGGCTCCCGTTCGTCCCGCTCGGCGACCGCGTCGGGATCGTAGGCGGCCAGGGACGAGACCGCGGTGCGAAGCGCCGACATCGGGTGGATGTCCTGCTCGGCGAGTTCCCCGACGAAGTCCAGCACGGGATCGGCGACCGCGCGGTTCTCCCGCAGGCGCTCCTCCACGTCCCGGAGGGTTTCTTCGTCCGGAAGCTCACCCTCCCAGAGCAGGGGAAGCAGTTCCTCGAATCGGACGTTCTCGGCGAGATCGTGAATGTCGTAGCCGCGGTAGACGAGTTTACCCTCGTCCCCGTCGATGTAGCTCATCTCGGACTCGGCCACGACGATATCCTCAAGCCCCTTCTGAACCATCAAGGTTCCCTCCAAGCAGGATTCACCCGGCGCTTATGACGCCGACGAGTTTGATCCTTCTCTCAGGCGGAGGTCGCAGCGCCGATCCGGGCCACGGATTCCCGGGCGGCGTCCTCCATGTTTTCACAGAAGATAAGCTCCACGTCGGACTCCTCGAGCAGCCGACGTCCCTCCTCCTCGTTGGTGCCGGTGAGTCGAACCACGATGGGAAGCTCGATCCCGAGGTTACCCACCGCCTCGATCAACCCGCGTGCCACGTCGTCACAGCGGGTGATCCCCCCGAACACGTTGATCAGGATGGACTGAGTGTTTTCGTTTTCCATCAGAATTTCAAGGGCGGTCGTCACCTTCTCCGGGCTGGAGCTGCCCCCGATGTCCAGGAAGTTCGCCGGGTCGCCGCCGGCCCGATCCACCATGTCCAGGCTGGTCATCACCAGACCGGCACCGTTGCCGATGATGCCGACGCTTCCGTCCAGGCGCACGTAGTTCAGGTCGGCTTTTCGCGCCTTCGCCTCCAGGGGATCCTCCTCGCGGGGATCCCGCATGGCCTCGAGGCGATCATGGCGGAAAAGAGCATTATCGTCGAGGTTCATCTTGGCGTCCAGCGCGGTCACCGAGCCGTCCCCGTGCGTCACCAGCGGATTGATCTCGGCGGTGTTGGCGTCCCAGCGCCGGTAGGTTTCGAACAGGCGCCGGGCCACGTCGGCGATCGCCCCGACGTGATCCGGCTCCGGGGCGATCGAGTGGGCGAGCCGACGGTACTGAAATCCACGCAGCCCCAGGTGGGGGTGAGCGGGTTCGCGGTGAATGGCCTCCGGATGCTCCTCGGCCAGCGTTTCGATCTCGACGCCGCCCTCCCCGCAGCCGATCATCACGTCGGTTTCCCGCTCGCGATCGAACACCAGGCCGAGGTACAGCTCCTGATCGTACGCCACCTGACGGGCCACCAGAACCCGGTGAACGGTGTGGCCGTGAATGTCCATCCCGAGGATCTCCCCGGCGGCCCCGGCGGCTCCCTCGGGGTCGTCCGCGAGCTGGACCCCCCCTGCCTTGCCGCGACCCCCGGTGTGCACCTGCGCTTTGACGACCACCGGCTCCCCGATCTCACGGGCCGCCTCCCGGGCACGGTCCGGGGAGTCGACCACCGTTTCCCGGGTAACGGGCAGCCCGGCCTCGTCGAACAGCTCCTTGGCCTGATACTCGTGAATCCTCATCGGATTCGCCCCCGGGCCGACGCGAACGCCGGACTCATTCCGAGAGGGTCTCCTTCGCGATCTCGATCTGTTCGGCGTAGAAATCGGCGCTCTCGTGAAGCGCTTCCCGTTCGTCCTCCCGAAGGTCCAGCTCGAGGATCCGCTCGACCCCGTTTCGGCCCAGTACGGCGGGCAGGCCGATGTAAATGTCCTCCATCCCGTAATAGCCGTCCGCGTAGACGCTGCAGGGAAGGATGCGCTTCTTGTCCTTGAGAATGGATTCCACCATGTGCACCGCCGCGGCCCCGGGGGCGTAGAAGGCACTTCCGTCCCCGAGAAGCTCCACGATCTCCCCGCCGGCTCCCCGGGTCCGTTCGATCAGTTCCTCGAGGGTGTCCTCGTCCATGAGGTGTTCCACGGAGATCCCGGCCACGGTCGTGTAGCGCGGAAGGGGAACCATGGAATCCCCGTGTCCTCCCAGCACCATGGCCTGCACGTCCTCGGCGCTGACGTCCAGTTCGTCGGCGATGAAGTAGCTGAACCGGGAGGAATCCAGCACGCCCGCCTGCCCCATCACCCGTTCGGACGGAAAGCCCGTGGCCTCCCGCATGACGTAGGTCATCACGTCCAGGGGGTTGGTGATGACGATCACGATGGAGTCGGGCGCGCGGTCGCGAATCTCGCGGCCGATGTCCTGAATGATGGAAGCGTTCTTCCCCAGAAGCTCCTCCCGGGTCATGCCGGGCTGGCGGGGCAGGCCCGCGGTGACCACGAAGACGTCGCAGCCCTCGATCACGTCGTAGTCGCTGGAACCCGCCACGTCAGCGTCGAAATTCTGCACGGGCCGAGCCTCGTTCATGTCCAGCGCCTTCCCCTCGGGCATCCCCTCCACGATGTCCACCATGACGACGTCCCCCAGCTCCTTCATGGCGGCGTAATTCGCGGCCGTTGCCCCGACGTGTCCGGCTCCGATGAATCCGATGCGTGGCACGGTCAACTCTCCTTTCTTAGATCAGTGGGCTGCAACTCGCCCTGCGCTCCCCCGGAATCGCCTCACAGAACACCCCGGGAGGGAGCTTCCAGGTTGTCCACGACGGCCTCGCCGAACTCGCTGCACTTGAGCTTGGTGGCTCCCTCGAGCTGACGGGCCAGATCGTAGGTGACGGTTTTCTCGATGAAGGTCTTACGCAGGGCCTCGCGGATGGCGTCCGACGCTTCGTTCCATCCCATGTAATCCAGCATCTCGCAGGCCGAAAGCAGCAGGGCGGTGGGGTTTACCTTGTCCTGGCCGGCGTATTTCGGGGCCGAACCGTGGGTGGGTTCGAAGAGGGCCCGACCGTCCCCCAGGTTGGCGCCGGGACAGATCCCGAGCCCGCCGATCATGGCCCCGGCGGCGTCGCTGATGTAATCCCCGTTCAGGTTCGGGGTCGCCAGGACGTCGTACTGATCGGTCCGGGTAAGAAGCTGCTGGAGCATGTTGTCGGCCAGGCGGTCCTTCACCACCACCCGGTCCGAGGGCCTTTCGCCGTCGTAGCGCTCCCAGAGGTCGTCCTCGGTGAGGGTGCGCTCGGGGTATTCCTCCCGGGCGACCTCGTAGCCCCACTCCCGGAAGGATCCCTCCGTGAACTTCATGATGTTGCCCTTGTGCACGAGCGTGACGGTGCCCAGATTGTTGTCCAGCGCGTAGTCGATGGCCCGCCGCACGAGCCGTTTGGTGGCGAACTCGCTCATCGGTTTAACCCCCAGACCCACCGGGTCGGGGTGGATTCCCTCGACCTCCATCTCCTCCTCCAGGAACGTCCGCACCCGGGCGGCCCCCTCCGAACCAGGCTCCCATTCGATGCCGGTGTAGACGTCCTCCGTGTTCTCCCGGAAGACCACCATGTCCACCTTTTCGGGGTTGGTGACGGGGGAGGGAAGCCCCTCGATGTAGGACACGGGTCGGACGCAGGCGTAGAGGTCGAGGTGCGTGCGAAGGGCGACGTTGAGGCTTCGGAAACCGGTGCCCACGGGCGTCGTCAGCGGGCCCTTGATGGCCACCCGATACTCGCGGATGGCCTCCAGCGTTTCGTCGGGAAAGACCGTTCCGTAGCGCTCCTCGGCGGATTCCCCGGCGTAAACACGCATCCAGACGATCGACCGATCATCCCCGTAGGCCGTCTCGACCGCGCTGTTGACCACCTGCCGCATGACCGGGGAAATATCCACGCCGGTGCCGTCCCCCTGAATGTAGGCGATCACGGGGTGGTCGGGCACCTGCAGCGAGCCATCCTCGTAGCGGACCTTCTCGCCGCGTTCGGGAACCTCGATGTGTTGGAACTGACTCATGGAAACCGTCCCGGGGCTGACCAAAATGAGACAAAAGACGGCAGAACCGTCCGGAGAAGGAAGCCATCCCACACAAAGAAAATCGTGCGAGGACTCGCAACGTGAAAGGAAAGAGAATTATAGACCACGCCCGGCGGCTTTCAAGGCACGACAGCGGCGGATTCAGTCCGCGTTCAGGCGTCGATCGAGCACCTCGCAGACACGATGGAGACAGACCTGATGGGCTTCCTGAACGTGAGGGGTTCGACGGGCGGGCACGCGGATCGTGGTCCCCTCCAGCGACGCCATCCCGCCGGGGTCACGTCCGGTGAGTCCATACGCGGCGGCCCCGATCCGACGAGCTCGCCGCAGAGCCTCGATGACGTTCGACGAATCACCGGAGGTGCTGATGCCCAAAACGACGTCCCGCTCGGTGACGAGGGCCTCGACCTGACGGGCGAAGACCTCCTCGTAGCTCCAGTCGTTGCTGAGGGCGGTCAGCACACTGGGGTTGGAGACCAGGCTCAGCGCGGGGCGGGACACGGGCTCCTCGCGGAACCGACCGATCAGCTCGGCGGTAAAATGGAGGCTGTCGGCGGCGCTTCCGCCGTTGCCGAAGCTGATCGTGCGTCCCCCGCGTTCCCAGCTGGCCAGAATATCCTCGACGAGGTCGTCCAGTTCATCGGGGGGGTCCTCCGCCAGCGCCTCCATCACCTCGGCGGCCCGCTCCAGGTAGGAACTCA
>CAZEBV010000062.1:3231-11966 GCA_964510695.1 uncultured bacterium | reverse complement strand
GCAGGGTTCCGTCGAGCGGACTCCCCAGCGTGGAACCGCGCACCTCGCGGGTCAGCTCGCCCTCGATCCACTCCTGGGCGAAGATCGGAATCACCCGATCGCCCGCCTCGAATCGATCCACCTCCGACCCGACGGCCTCGATCTCCCCGGCGCCGTCGGAGAGGGGAACCAGCGGCAGGGACTGGTCTGGGTTGTACTGGCCGCGGATCACCATGAGGTCCCGAAAATTGATCGACACGGCCCGAATCCGCACGAGCACCTCGTCGGGGGCGGGCTCGGGATCCTCACGTTCCACGGGACGCAGCTGATCGAAACCGAAGGACTCCTGGAGTTCGTAGGTTTTCACGGAGGGACCTCCCGGGGGATACGGCGGAATGAAGCCAAACGGGGAACAAAGAACGCGAACGAACGGGACGGGGCAACCGGGACCGTGCGCACCCGGCCGAGCCGTTGGTACGGACGGGAAAACGCCGCCTCAGAGGACCCCCAGGGAGGAGAGGGCCTGCTTGCCCTCCTCGGAGACCATCTCGGGGTCCCAGGGCGGTTCGTAAACGATCTCGCAGTGGCCCTCCTCGACGTCGTCCAGTTCCTTGACCTTGGCCTCCACCTGGGCCTTGATCTGGTCGGCCACGGGGCAGCCCACGGCGGTCAGGGTCTGCGTGACTTCCACCCGATCGTCCTCGATGTCGATCCCGTAGACCAACCCGAGATCGACGATGTTGATGGGGATCTCCGGGTCGTAGCACTCCTTGAGCTTCTCCCGTACTTCCTCCTCGGTGGGCATCATGATCGCCTCCCGTCCGGTCTTTCCTCCCCCTCGAACCGTTGTTCGTTGTGGGGGTTCGGGGAAGAATTATAGTCTAGCTCTTCTTTTGCGGCCAAACTTCCCGGCCTCGTGGGACGCAAATCCATGCCGTTCGCCGGGACATCCCGGGAGGGTTTCTTCGTGGCGATCCAGGATCTGGTCGAAATCGAGGACGAGGACGGCGATTACGTGGCGGTCTGGATGGACACCGAGGACGACACCGTGGTCGTGCAGTACAACTTCGTACACCTGACGCTGGATCCGACGGGATTCACGGGGCTGGTCGACGCCCTCAACCAGGCCCGTGAACAGTTCCGGGAACAGCGCTGATCCGCCGATCCGACCCGGGGACGCGGGTGGGATCGAAGCCGCCGACCTGAACGTGCTTCGCGTCCAGTACGACGGTCTCCTCAAAAGCCCCGCCAGCTGGGCCCGGGTGGGCCGAAAGCTCTGTGGGGCCCTGGCGCGCCGCCCCGACGTCGAACTGGCGTGTCAGCCGCGTCGGGGTTTCCTCTGGAGCGAATCCTTCACGCTGCCGGACGACCTCCTCGAGTGTCCCGAACGGGTCCGCGACCCCGACGTTCGAGTGACCTTCGGATACCCTCCCCGGCTGGGACGTTACCCGGACGACGCCCCCCTCTGGGTGCTCTCGGTCTACGAGGCCAGCCGTCTGCCGCCCTCCTGGGTCGAGCCCCTGCGGAAGCACCCGGATCGAATCCTGCTGCCCTCCCGCCACGCCGTCCGCGTTTACCACCACAGCGGCCTGGAGCCGGAGACCCTGCTGAGAATCCCCTACGGTCACGGCCGAACCGGGGACGACGATCCGGCCGGGGGGACCATCGACGGACCGGTGAAGGTGGTCACCGTCGCCTCGCCGCACCTCCGCAAGGGACTGGATCGTCTGCCGGGGGTCCTCGATCGTCTTCCGGACGAGAAGGTCCGGTGGCACGTACACCTCCCCTACGACCCCGGGGAACCGTCACGGTTCTGGGAGGACCCCTCGATCCCGGACCGCCTGGCCGAGGCGGGGATTCACGTCACGGTCCAAAGCCGTCCGGACGCCGCCATCCAGGCGCTGCTCGGGGAGGCCGACCTCTGCGTCCAGCCCAGCCGGTCGGAAGGGTTCGGCCTGGTGATCCTGGAGGCCATGGCCGCGGGCACGGCGGTGGTCACCACCCGCTGGGGGGGCCACCTCGATTTCGCCGGTCCGGGCATGGTGACCGTCCCCGGACAGCTGCGGCCCGCCGGCCGCTGCCAGTACGACGAACGCCACCCCGCCGCCCGGGTTCTCGAGCCGGACCTCGACGCCCTCGCTGAGACCCTCGCGGCCCTTCTGAAGCACCCCGATCGGCTGGGACCCCTGGGTCGACGGGCCCGTGAAACCGTCCGGGCGTGGACCTGGGATCGGGCGGCGGGTCTCCTGGTGGAGGCCCTTCGCCAGAACGCCGTGAACCCCTGACCTCAGGGGGTCTCGACGCGGTTTCGTCCGTCGTCCTTGGCCCGGTAAAGCGCCTTATCCGCGGCGTTGAGGACCTCCTGGGGCGTTCCGAAGCGTTCCCCGCTGGCGGCGGCTCCGACGCTGACCGTCACGCGCCGGCTCAGTTCCTTGGTGGCCCGCTTGCTCTTTCGGGTCACCGTCACGCGCCGGTCGGCCACCGCCCGCCGAACCGCGTCCAGTTCGTCGGTCACCTCCTCCAGACCCCGTCCGTTGAAGACGATGAGGAACTCCTCCCCGCCGAACCGGAAGACCCGTCCGCTCGAGTGGGAGGAAAGCACCCGGGCCACCAGTTTCAGAACCCGATCCCCGTCGCGGTGTCCGTATTTGTCGTTGAACTTCTTGAACCGGTCCACGTCCACCATGGCCAGCGTGTAGGTCCCACGCAGCCCGGCGAGGTACTCCTCCATGGCCTTTCGGCCGGGCACGCCGGTCAGGGGGTCCAGGTAGGCCTTCCCCCAGGCAAGATCCACGACTTTGACCGCGAATAGCAGCCCGCCCGCGGTAAACATCAGGGCATGATGCATCGGAACGCGCCCCGCCTCGAACCACCTGACGCCGGACTCGAAGGCGAGAACCCCCGCGAGCATGGCGCCCAACAGCAGGCCCCGGCTCCGGCTGTAGGAGGGTTCGCGAGGCAGCATCCAGTAGACGATCAGCGCCAGCACACAGAGGCTCAACGGGACCAGCGGCAGGTTCAGGCGGCCGTCCAGGACCCGCAGCTGCGGCACGCGATCCAGGTACCGAAACACCATCCGGGGATCCAGCGCGAACAGCGCCACGACCCCCATCAGCTCCAGGGGCATCACAAGCAGCTTGCCGAGGCCCGCGAGCGAAAACGTCGGATCCTCCTCGGTGCAGTGGATCAGCACGAAATTGAGGGGAATCAGCGTGCCGAAGAGAAGCCAGCTGTTGTGGTAGATCGGCCCCAGCCGGGCCTCCCATCCGCCCAGCGGCTCCAGGTAGGGGATCATCACGTACAGGTACACCAGCAGCATCAGGACGCCCACCTGACCCAGCCGTGAGGAGTTGAAATAAAGGGCCAGCAGCGTCCCGACCGCCCAGAGCACCACCGGCAGATACCGAAGCAGAACCAGGAGGGCCCGCCGGGAGACCGGATGGAGGCCGGACAGAAGCCACGCGGGGGACACGAGGAGCAGGGCCAGGGCGGCCAGCGGCACGACCAGGCCGGTTAAAAGCTCGGTCAGGGGGCTGGATCGGGCAATCGGGTCGTCACCTCCGGAAACCACCTGAAAACCGTTCGAACACCCGGACGGGCAGATCACACCGGAACCCGGCCTCGTTGCGCAGTCCCGGACCCCCGACGGAAGCGGCGGCCCGGGCGGTCAGGCCGTGGACGAAACGCCCGGCCCCGGGGAGGCGCGGAACGGGTCGTCCCCGGAACCCCAGGCCCGGGTAAACGAACGCCGGAAGGAGGGCGGCGAAGCGACCGGTCGATAGGGAACCTCGCAGGGAGGACCCTGGGCAAAATCGAACCAGAGGACCGGCTCGGCCGCCTCCCGCACCACGCCCGAGGAGGAAAGGGTTCCCGCCTCGTCCCCGTGGCCGCAGAGGTAGGGACGGTCGAGAACCCCGTCGTGACGTCGACAGAAGCCGCGGATTCGCGCCATCAGGTCGGCGGCGGGGGCCTCCTCGGAGGCACTCCACGGGAAGCGCTCGTCCGGATCCTCCTCGAAGTGATCAAACCCGGTTCGGTTGGACAAAAAGAAGTGGCCCCGGTCGTGTGCCAACCAGCGGTCCTCCCCGGTCAACGTATGGACGTAGGCCAGGATGCCCCCGGGTCCCAGCACGAGCAGAACAAAGGGATTGTAGCGATCCGGGCTTCGGTCGGCGAGACGGCGTCGGGCCCCGGAAAGGGATTCGACCTCGCCCAGCAGGTGCCGTACGAGCACTCCCCGGCTCGGAGCCTCCTCCAGCGGGTTCGAGGCGGGCCGGTTGGTCAGGGCCACGATCAGACCGGATTCGTTCAACCCGAACCAGGTACCGCCGGCTCGCGGATCCCGGGGAGCCAGGTAGGAGATCGTCCCGGTCCCCTCGAAACGGGGAGGACACCCCTGACGATCGTAGAACTCGTCGCGGTTGGCGGCCACGACCAGCGGCCGCGGACGGTCCGGGTCAACCCGTCCGGCCACGAAGCAGATGACGATTCCCTCCGGCGGCTCGAGACCCGTCCATGCGCTCAGCCCGTCTCCCGGGGCTCGATCTGTTTGATCTCACGGGCGATCTCCGGGGTGATCCCGGGCAGGTCCGTTAACTCCTCGACGCTGCTCTGGCGGGCCTTCACCGGGCTTCCGAACCGATCCATCAGCATCTTCAGTCGTTTGTCCCCGATCCCCCGAATTTCCGTCAGCCGTGAACTGAGGGCCCCCTGGCGGCGATCCCGATGGTAGCGGACCGCGAACCGATGGGCCTCGTCACGGATCCGTTCGAACAGCTGAAGCACCTTCGAGGACTCGGGGAGATCGTAGGGGGCCTGGCGCTGATCGACGTAGAGAAGCTCCTCCCGTTTCGCCAGCGAAACGACCGGGCGGTCGCAATCAAGGTCCTCGAGGACCTCACGGGCCGCCGTCAGCTGCCCGCGGCCCCCGTCCACGAAGACCACGTCCGGGAGGTCCTCATCCTCCGCCAGCAGCCGACGGCAGCGGCGACGCAGGGCCTCCTGAAGCGAGGCGTAATCGTCGGCGCCGTCCACCTCGCGGACCTTGAAACGTCGGTATCCCTGTTTCTCGGGCTCGCCGTCCACGAAGCGGACCATCCCGGCCACGGTTTCGTGTCCCTGGGTGGTGCTCACGTCGAACCCTTCGATGACCCGGGGGAGCTGCGGCAGGTCCAGAAGCTCCCGGGCCATCGACAGCACGTCCCCCTCCCGCCGGCGCAGCGAAATCGATTCGTCCGTCGCACTGAGTTCCGCGGTCCGGCGGGCCGAATGGATCAGACGACGTTTCTCCCCGCGTTCCGGAACCTCCAGCTCGACGGCCCCGTCGGCCTGCCGGGACAGGTGGCGTTCCACCCCTTCCCGGTCGGCCGGGGGCTCCTCCACCAGGATACGGCGGGGAAGCCGGGAACGGGACGGATAGTAGGTCAGGATGAAATCCCGTGTGGCCTCCGGTCGGGAGGGACCGCGGGCGCGAATGGGGAACTCCCGCCGGTTGATCACCCGATGTTCACGGATGGCCAGAAGCACCACCGTCGTGACCCCCTCCGCCTCACCGAGCCCCAGGACGTCGGCCTCCCGGGTCGACTCCACGAAGGGCTGATAATCGACCGTCTTCTCCAGCGCCTCGAGTCGATCCCGGTAAATCGCCGCGGCCTCGTACTCGTGGCGCTCGGCGTGTTCCTCCATGCGTTCCCGCAGCCGCTCCCGGACGGGCTCGTAGTCCCCGCTCAGGAACTGACACAGGTCCTGGATCATCGACCGGTAGTCCTCCCGGGACTGCAGCCCCTCACAGGGACCCTCACACTGTTTGAGGTGATAGTCCATGCACACGGAGTACTCCTCCGCGTCCCCGCCCGGGGGAAAATCGTCGCTGCAGGAGCGGTAGGGAAAGATCTCACGCACCGTCTCCAGCGTCTGGCGCATGCTGCCCACGTTGGTGTAGGGGCCGAAGTAGCGGGCCTCGTCGGGCTGCTTCTGACGCGTGGTCAGGACCCGGGGGTAGGGCTCGTTGGTGGTGACTTTGATGTAGGGGAACCGTTTGTTGTCCCGGAAGGCGATGTTGAATCGGGGGCGGTGTTCCTTGATGAGATCGTACTCCACCTCGAGTGCCTGCTGTTCGGTCTCGACCACGATGGTTTCGACGGATTCGGTCCGGGAGGCCAGACGACGGGTTCGGGGATGCTCCACGGAATCCCGGAAGTAGCTGCGCACCCGATCCCGCAGCCGCTTGGCTTTCCCGACGTAAAGGATCTCCCCGGCCGCCCCCTTCATCAGGTAAACGCCCGGGCGCTCGGGGAGGGACTCCAGGGTCCGCTTAAGGCTGTCCGACAGCTCCATGTTCAACGATCTCCTCCCGAGCGTCCGCGTGGGACGACATCACCAGCGCCGCCTCTCCGTTGTCGGCGTAGTAATCCGGGCGGCGCCCGGTGACCCTGAAACCGAGCCCCTCGTAGAGGGCCCGGGCGGCGTCGTTCGAACGCCGAACCTCCAGCGTGAAATCCGCCTCCGGATAACGGTCGAACAGGTACCGGATCATCCCGGAAGCCACGCCCCGGCGGCGATAATCGGGGTGCACCGCCAGGGTTGTAATGTGCACGTCCTCCCGGCGCTTCCAGAGACCCACGTGTCCCACCACACGGCCCTCGACCTCGGCCACGAAAAACCGTGATCGGACGTTCCGCTTGAGGTCCTGGTAAAGGGTCTTTTCCGTCCAGGGACGAGGAAAGGACAGGGACTCGATCGCGGCCACACGATCCAGGTCCGACATCCTGATCTCACGAACGTCCACGGGGCACTCCCCCCTCAGGAGGACGCCTCACGGCGAGCGTCACTCGCCCGCACGTAGCAGGGCGCAAAACGGTCGGGATCGTGGCAATCTCCTTCCGCGAGCCGGCGGTGAGCCAGCGACACCAGCGGGGCGGCCAGGGGCTTGATCGCCTCACCCGCCAGCACCGTCGGAGGGGCGGACCAGCGTTCCCAATCCGGGGACGCCCCCCGGCCCCGGTACAGGATAACGGGACTCCCGTCCTCCTCACAGAGGGACCGCAGGGTCGATGGAGGAACGACCCGGGGCTCGGTGCGCGCCCGCCACTCCCCCTCGTCGGCCCCGAACGACTGCACGTAAAACTCCCCCCGCCGGGCGTCGATCACGGACCAGACCGGATCGTTCCGGGGCGGGGCGTACTCCGCCATCACCCGCAGGCTCGTGGCCCCGAAGAGCCGGGCGTCACAGACGGCGGCGAGGGTCTTGGCGGTGGTGACGGCCAGACGAACCGCGGTGAACGAACCCGGCCCCCGACAGGCGGCCACGGAGTCCACGTCCTCGTAGTCGCAGGCCGCTTCCCCCAGCAGCCGATCGACCCCCGGCATGAGCCGTTCCGAATGGGTCCGCGAACCGTGCTCGTAAAGCAGTCGAAGGACCTTTCCCCCGTCGGCCAGGGCCAGGCTTCCCCCCCGATCGGTGGCCTCGAGGGCAAGCATCATGGCGGAGGGTCCCCCGCCTGCTTCCGGGGGCCCAGGTCAACCTCCCCGGGCGGGGCCGAGAACCACCTCAGCGTCCGACCCCCGCCCTCCGCGTGGCTCATCCGGACGGTCTCGGTGGAGGCGGGCCAGCGTCCCCGCCAGTGCTGGGCCCACTCGACCAGCAGCACGCCCCGTTCGAAGTACTCCTCCAGCCCGATCGTACGCTGGGCGGCCGCGTCCCGCGCCCGATACAGGTCCGCGTGCGCCACGGTCGGATCCGCCGTCGGATACTCCCGGACGAGCATGTAGGTCGGGCTCCGAACGGCCCCGGGCGGGGCGCCCAGCCCCTCCACCACGCCCCGCACGAAGGTGGTCTTGCCGGCTCCCAGGGGGCCGATGAGCGCCACGGAGGTCCCCTCCACCCAGCGTTCGGCGAGCCGGCGGGCCGCGGCCCGGGTCTCGGCGGGACGCGAAAGCTCCCACCGGCGCGATTCAACCTCGGGGCGAACGGACATGAAAATCACCGTGAAAGGATGTACGATTCAGGGTGCCGGACGTAATTTTACCACAGTGGGGACCCTTGCCGGATCGTCCCGGTTCGGCCTTCCGACGACCGCGTCGAACGATCATCCCGCTTATTACCTCCGATCGTGAAGGGTGACGCCCCGTGTCAGCCCTCGAACGCCTTCCCGGAAGTCTGCGCCAGCTTCGCCGGATCGGGTGCAGCCTGCGCCATCTTCTTTCCCGCCGCGAGGGAGCCTTCAACCGACTCCGACGGCTGATCTCGCTGGCCATGAACCGTGGACTCAGCCTGGGAACCGCCCATGCCCTGCACGCCATCCGCCAGCCCAACCGTCTGGCCCTGGTGGACGAACGACAGGCCCGAACCTTCCGGGGAGCCAACGATGAGATCAACCGGATCGGACAGCTTCTGCGGAACCACCTTGAGGTCCCCGCGGGCGCCCCCGTGATGGTCATGATGGAGAATCGCACCGAATACGTGATGCTCTGGTTCGCGCTGCTTCGTGCCGGCTACGCGGCGGTCCACACGAACCACCACTACACCGCCGAGGAACTCGACTACCAGATCGACCACAGCGGGGCGGAGGTGATCTTCGCCTCCGAGCGGGTCCTCCCGGTGGTGCAGAAGGCCCGCGCGGACCGTCCGGATCCGCCCGCCGTGATCTCGGTGGACGGCCCGGGCCCGGACGCCGACGTCCGCGGCTACCGGCAGCTCCTGGAGGAAAACCCCGCCGAGTTCCCGGGGGACGGTTCGGGGGACGCCGGGGACGGGG